>NZ_JNUP01000057.1:263-509 GCF_000758165.1 Spirochaeta lutea
TGCCCTCATTATCCCATCCAATGAAACCACGTTGCTGCATAGCATTCCACAATGTTGGATTGTTATCTTTAGTCTCGTAGAAATAGCGATAATAACTGTCCCCATACGGCGCCACCAACTTCCCGTCCCAGAAGATATACCCTTCATCGTCTACCGTAAACTTTTCCGTCCCCTGATAATCCTCTTTAAGAAATCGAATCGTTTCTTCCGGATTCATCATGGATATTGTGCCGTCGAAGTCCTCAG
>NZ_JNUP01000057.1:559-1287 GCF_000758165.1 Spirochaeta lutea
GAATCGTTTCTTCCGGATTCATCATGGATATTGTGCCGTCGAAGTCCTCAGTAATATGAAAACCAAAGTACCGGGGAGTTTCAGTACCTCGCTCTGGTGATGTATTTACTAAAATCATGTCGCCAGCTATCACTGTTTTCATGTAGTAACTAGCATCTCCGGTACTCAAGCGGCTATTCTTAACAGTGAGGCTTTGCTGGTCATGATTATATACATTGTAAAATCCCGAAGAGGCAAAATCAAATAGGAACCTTCCTTGCCTTATTAAGTTAAAACCTGGATCCAAATTGTTAAGTAAAACACCCCAGTGGTTTCCGTTTTCCTCAAGTCTTATCACTCGTTGGTTGACATTATCTGTAATATAAAATACTCCGTCCACAAACGATAAACCCTTAGGGCTACTAGGATTCGACCCCATCCCCTCAAACTCGTGGAAGCGAAACTCACCTTCACCCCTTCCATTCGGAAATCTACTGATTACCTCAAATTGAATCGGATCAAGCGCATAAATCTGAAATACTGCAAACAATAACAAAGCAGCGCATGTATATATTGTTCTCATCAATTTGTCCCTCTTGTTTTCAGTCGAACGATTCGCCAAGTGTCGTTTTCGTATTTCGTAAGCGTCCTTGAAACATCTTCTATCCCAGGATTTACGACAAATGCATAGGCTCTATCGTAGAATGCCTCAATCAACCGAATATTCCCTGCACTCACACTTCCATCAG
>NZ_JNUP01000058.1:0-1457 GCF_000758165.1 Spirochaeta lutea
CCAGCCACATCAACCGTTCCAGTTCCCGCTGTCAGATCAAGGGCAAATGCGCCATCTATCGTTCCACCAAAGGTTATCCCACTCCCCGGTGCAGCGCCGCCGGTGGTATCCACCGTTACATCGCCGGTCAAGGTAACAGCACTGACATAATCCACCGTTGCTCCCAAGGCATCTGTCGTCACATCACCTGCTGTGGAGATACCAGCGGTAGCAGTGAATTGCACCGGCCCGGAGGCAATCACATCACCGGAAGCTCCGAGAGAAAGTGTTCCGACAGTTGAAATTGTTAGGTCAGCGGGTACTGTAACCGCATGATTGAGAGTTATTCCTCCGTTGGCATTTTGAAGGGTTACTGGGCCTGAAAGACCACCGCTACTAAGGTTAATGGCACCATCGGAGGAGATTGAGCCGGTAATGGTTCCATCGCCGATGAACAGTTCACCAGAAGTGGTTATTCGATTCAGTTCGGCAGCGGATAGACCAAGGCCTGTGGATCCTGTGCCTAACGAAGTGGTTTGAGAAACCGTGCTGGGAATGATTACAAGGTTCCCGATTCCAGTGGAGATGGTGCCGTTGGCGGTATGAATGTTCAAATCATCACCGGTGAGGTCGATAGAAGCTGCGGAGCCGGAATTGGTCAGGGTTCCTGTAAAACTTGCACTGCCAAGAGTGAGAGTGCCAGTACCAGAGTCCGTTTGAATCCCCCCAGAGCCGGTAATAGTTGTATCTGCCGTAGATGCAATAGTAATGCCAGTCCCGTTCAAATCAACCTGAGCACCGGTGCCTGCAGTTATGTCGTTATTGATGGTGAGCATCCCCGAAGTAGTTATGGAAACTGATCCGCCTCCTGAGGAGATGGTCCCGGAAACTGTGACGGGCCCGGTAGAGGTGATGCTTAGGTCATTGGTGATCGTGCTGGTTAATACTTCGATTCCGCCAGCCTCATCTACCGTTATGTCGTAACCGCTGAGAACCTGAAGGGTGGAGAGGTCTGTTCCACCGGCTGTAAGGGTGGCAGAACTTGAATCTAAATCCACACTGAGTAGTCCGGTAAGTACTACGGCTGAAGCACTCGTAACGACGCCGTCTCCAGCATCCCCTGTTGTCACAAGATAAAGGTTGCGTATCGGATCACCACCACCAGAATCAAAGGTTCCAAGGGTAATATCCCCGCCAGATAAACCAAGGGCGGCGGTTGCGGTATTTATAGTTAAATCCACCGCTGCACCGCCTGAGGACGAAACACTCCCGCCTAAAACAACCGCCCCGGCAGCCCCATTATCACCCTGTTCGGTATCAATGATACTGGTACCTGCAACCTCGATGGTCCCGCCAGTGAAATCCGCGTCACCACCATCAGTAAGGATACTACCGTTTATGGTAACGAGACTCGGGCTGGTTGCACTCACCCCCCCCGTAAAGGTCAATGTTCCCCCGGCTTGTCCCAGGGTCAGGTC
>NZ_JNUP01000058.1:1507-1713 GCF_000758165.1 Spirochaeta lutea
AGGCCGTCGCAGTGCCCGGAACCGTCAAGGTCGTGGCGGTTACCGCATCCTGAAAGTCTACGAGGGTTACCGCGTCGGTGACTGCTACCGTTCCAGCTCCCACCGTGCCGGTGAAGGTTACGGTGCCTGCATCTCGCAATGTAAGCGTACCAATCCCGGCCACACTGGTTCCGGAAATGTCCGCTCCGGCGAAGTGGCCGGTATCC
>NZ_JNUP01000059.1:0-18188 GCF_000758165.1 Spirochaeta lutea
CTTCAAGGGTGGGGGGAGGTTTGTAAAAAGTTACAGGGTTTTGCGCACTATCTAATTCTTAGAGGATTTTTGTAGCTATATAGAATTCTTGAGCCAGGATCTCTCATTTTCATACTCTTCACGGGCCCTGAAGAGGCCGGCGGTATCTGCTAGGGCCAGAGCGAACTCAATAAAAGCCTTTCCCTTGGCCGTTACTATATTGTCGTGAACCACTACATCCTCATCACGAAGGTCTGCATCAGAAAACAATGCAATCTCTGGCGTCCCCGCTTCAAAGCGGATAAAATGCCCGGTGCAAGGAGTATTCTTTAGAATCCCGCTTTTTGCGAGAATAAAGGTTCCCCCGCAGATCCCCCCAATTATGGTCTTTCTCCGGTGCAACTCAGCTATGAACCTCAGTAGCTCAGGATTATCCTGGATGTTCTCTGTAATCCCACCTGGCACGATGAAAACATCGATATCATCCAGACTAAGCTCATCCAGACCATATTCTACAACCACCTTCTGTCCCTCGGTGCATTGATAGATGCCCTTTTCGAGGCCTACCGCCAGGATATTCTGCTTACGAAATTCATGACAAGCGAATACAATTTCGTGGTTAGCAAATTGTTCAAAATAGAATATACAGACGTTCATTGTTTTCTCCGATTTTCGCAGCATAAACACGATGCAGCCTTTATTTCACCCCGAGGCTAGGTAATCCCCTGGGCAGAAGAATATCTATAGAGCATTTCAGCCACCGTGTAAACCCGGGCCTCCAGGATGTCGGGCCTTACAATCACCCAAGATATGATACACTTATTCGTAGATTGCACGATAAAAGGAGCTCAGATGCAGTATATTGGATTGTTGCGCGGCATAAACGTGGGGGGCAATAACAAGGTTCCCATGGCCGAGCTGCGCCAGGCCCTTGAGACAGCAGGCTTCCGGGAGGTTCGCACCTATATTGCTTCGGGAAACGTCCTATTCCGCCACCCATCCGGGTCGATCCAGGAGGTTCAGACCCTCTTTGAGGCAGTGATGAGCCGTGACTTCGGGATTGCCACCAGGGTTCTAGTTCTGCCCGAGGACCGGTTCAGGGTGATTTGCAGCGCCGTGCCCCCCGATTGGACCAACGACAAGGAGCAAAAATCCGATATCCTCTTTCTCTTTCCCGAAGAGGATAGCCCGGAAACCCTGGAACGTATGGGACCGAAAGCCGATATTGACCAGGCTCGCTACGTTCCCGGAGCCATCCTCTGGAAGGTTTCCAGAGCGAATCAAACCCGCTCCGCCCTCCTGGCGGTAGTGGGCACGAAACTCTACAAGGCTATGACCATCCGGAATGTGAACACCCTGAGAAAACTGCAGTCCATGCTGGAGACTTCCCAGGGCTGATGCCGGGCTATCCAGCCCTCATTGAGCTTTTGCCCTCTACCCATAGATTTATTCCCCGTGCACCACCACATCCCAGAGGGAATAGCCATAGGCCGTTGCCCGCCCGTGGCCCCTGAGCCGGATATAGCGCGCTTCCTGGGCGGGCCAGGTGAGGGTCTCGGTGCCGCCGGGGCAGTCCTCGGTGCGGTAAAGCTCCGTCCAATCCCCTCCGTCGGAGGAGATTTCAATACCATAGGCCCTGGCATGGGCCGCCTCCCAGACCAGGGTAAGGCCCGAAACCCCGCGGACGGCCCCCAGATCAATCTCCAGCCATTGATCATCCGAATACTCGCTGGCCCACCGGGTATAGGGATCCCCGTCCAGAAGATTCTCCGGTTTTAGTGCCGGGGACTCATTGCTGCTCGACCGGACTGTCATGACAGTCCCCCGGGAAGCTAGGGGATCGAGTCGGGGCGGCGTTATGTAGATACTCCGGTTATCCGTAGAGGCAACGATCCCCCCGTCCTTCAGTTCTGCCCGGGCGGTAATCCGATAGGTTCCCGGAACCGACTCCATCCAATCTACCGTATATGGCGGTGAATCATCCCGTCCAAGAACCTCGCCGTTCTTCAAAAACACGATCTGCCCAATCCCCTCCGGATCCCTCACCGTTGCTGCAATGGTCATGCTCCGGCCGGTTTCACCGTAAGAGGGCAGGTTCTGATAGGATATCTCTACGCTGTTCGGCCGAGGGGGATGATGGTAGAAAAAGGAGGCGATCTGTTCGGTCGCAAAGGGAAGCCATCCATGGCCACCTGTGGGATGTTCGACCAGGGCGGTTTCGGTAATCCCGTCAGCCCCGGGCCACCTAATCCCTCGGACACCCCTCCAGGAAAAGAACTCCTCACCCTCTGCAGCCTCACCACTCCCTTGAACCCCGTTAACCCCGCGCCAGAACTCCATACACTCCGCCACAGAAACGGGACTATCGTAGAGCGGATCCCCGTCAAAGGGAACGTTCCAGTCATCCCGGGCATGGATATGCAGGATGGACACTGGATGCACTGGTTTCTCGGGTTTCCGGCTAGGATACATCAGCCCGGCTCCCGGGGCCGCCGCAGCAATCATGGCAGATAAATCCTGGGCAAGACGGTAGCTCATAAACGCTCCCAAGGAATGGCCTGTTACATACACCCGCCCGGGGTCCACCGGGTACTCCTCCAAGAAAACGGTTATCAGCCGCCGGAAGAACCCCTCATCGTCAAAAAGGGTCGGCCGACCGGGAATCACATCCCAATCCCCATTATACCCATCGGGATACACCATAAGGAACCCAAGCTCCCGGGCAGGTACATCAAAACCCTTCTCACGAAAATCCTCTCCCGTTCCAGCCATACCGTGCAAACCCAACACAAGAGAATACTCACCGTCCTGTCCCGTCCCGCCCACGGCACCACCGGAATCCGGTCCCAGCCCGGGAGGAAACACCACCAGACCCGTCCGGGTCCTTCCTCCATGGCTCATGACAAAACGCCGGCCATCCGCATCCAGCATGAAGGGCAGATTCTCTACCTGGTTACCGGCCCCGTCCTGAACCATGGTTATGAACTCCCGCATAAACGCAGTAGTATTCTCATCCGAGCCCCCCAGGCCCGTAAGAATAAACCCCGCCCGAGCCGTTATACCCGGCATAATCTCAGCCCCGAACTGCCGTACCTGGCCTCTCCAGGTCGGCCAGCAGACCGCCTGCCTACCGGTCAATAGACCTGCCTGGGCCAGTACCGCCGGAGCACCCTCCAAGGCTGCGACAGGCCGCCCTTCTTCCCCCCACTGCTCCACCAGCCCCTGCACCGAAGCATCCTCTATCAGGGATTGAACCCCCGGTCCAGAGAGGAGAAGCAGTCCCCGGTAATCCTCGGGATTCACCCTGCTCACTGGCAGATCTAGGGCGACCTCCATCCCCAGCTGGCCCCGGGCAACTCCCCCTGGAGAACTCGCCAGGGAAAAGGGGATTCCATTAGCCCGAAGCCTCGCCCAGGCAATGGTATACTGCAGCTCGTCAAACCCCTCCCGGGGCAGAATGATAAGTACCCCCCTGCTGCCCGTCGCCGACTCCGCCCTCACCTGAGCCCTAACCGCGCACCCGGCTACCATCGCCACCGCAACCGTCCAAACCAGAATGGTCCGCAGTCGCCCCTGGGTTCTATCCTGTCTCATCTTCGACCTCGTTCATCAGTAATTGGTTATTTAATTATAGAGTGATTTCAACGCATCCGCCATCGAACCATCAAACCGTAGGTTCCGGTGCAATGCCACGGTTCATTCAGCGGAACTAGGCTGGGAAGAGCCTTGCCGTGATCACCAAGAAGTCGATCCAGCGCAGCTCGAGCATCGCCGCCCTCATCATCACTCCGATCCCCCAAAACGCCCGGCCTGTTCAGGGTAGATGTCCTAGAAATCCTTTCTATACAGAAGCTTGTTGATTACCGGCACCAGAAGGCCAAGGAACACCAGACTGCCGAGGGGTAGTAATTGTGCCATTGCCGAGGCCCGGAATCCATCCAGAGTTTGGGTGAACTGATAGTCAGGCAGAAGCGCGGATCCGAGAATATCCGCGCTAACGGAGTTGAGACCAAACCAGAACCCAGCGGCCAGACATACCAGAATCACCATATTCCATGAAAAATACCCTGCAAGACCGATGAGAACCAGGGGGATGAGGGAACTTAGGTACATACCCCCTAGGGCTAGGAGGTAGGGACCCAGCACCCCCGGGGCAAGCACCTCGATATCATTCGCGGAGATGGGGAACCGGTTCTCAAACACCACATTTGCGATACCCCAGGAAGCCCCGCTGATTATCCCTACCACAACCCCGTGCAGGAGGAGATAAAAGCAAACCCGGCCCCAAAAGTATTCCCTTCTATTTAATCCCCGGGTAAGGATGAGCTGGATACATCCGGACCGTTGATCCTCAAGGAAGGAACCAGCGAGGAATAGACAGGAAACTACCACCGATATAGGTACGGGGGCGATGAGCGCGTAGGCTGCATAGCTCGTGTTCAATACCAGGGGAATATCTGGAGGAACCCCCAACCCGCTTAAATGAAGGGAAAACCCGTAGACTACAAAGATCATCAGTGAAAACAGGGGGTAGGCCCAAAGCGCATGCTGTTTTCTTAGCCGGTAGAGTTCAAAACCAATCATCCACCTCATATTCCCCTCCCGGGCTGGCTATCCGAGGTGGGAGATAGGGGTGAGAGGGGGAACTGGGCCCGGAGAACCCCTAGCCGTTCTTTTCCTGGGCCGTAGGTCCCAGTGACCCGGCCGTCCCTGAGGCATACGGTCCGGTGGGCAATTCGGTCCATCATCTCCAAGTAATGTCCCGATACTAAAACGCTGGATTGAGAATCCCTTACCGTTGAGGTAATCCAGTGTTCCAGGCGCTGTACCCCTTGGTAATCCAGGCTATTTGTGGGTTCATCAAGAACATAGAGAACGGGCTGCCGTGCTACCTCAGTAGTCGGGGTTGACGGTGACGTCGATAGTAAGCCCTGGGTAAGTACCTGCTGTTTCATCCCCTGGGAGAAAACCTGAACGGCTTTTTTAGCCGGTAGGGTATCGAGGGGAAACGGTCCGGATGAGGAACCGTCTCTCTCCTGGATAGTCGTTTTCGATAAGAGTGAAAGCAACGCGAGATTCTCAGGCATGGTAAATCGGGAAAATAGCGGCATGGAATCGAAACAGAATACCGCATGGTGATGGTGGCCGATGCCCCGGGGCTGCTCCTTGCCCAAAAAGGATATGGTCCCGGCGTAGTTCTGGATAAGCCCGGAAAGAATTTTAAACAGGGTCGATTTCCCCGAGCCATTGGGACCGATCAATGCGACTACCTCTCCGGGATACACCTGAAGGTCCACCCCCCGGAGTACCTCTTGTTTTCCAAAACTCTTGGTTATACCTGAAAGCGAAACCGTGGGAGTATTCACCCAACCCCTCCGTTCATAAGCTCACATAGAATGAAATCTCGGGTTCCGATCCCTGGGTAAGCGGTAGGAGATCAAGGAGAACCCCGGCGCGAAGAATATCCAATGGTAGCCCATCCCCCATGGATGCCCCCAGGGATATCCCCCCAGCGATGGTCAACCCCTCAAGCCCCCGCCCGCTGAGGATCAGGTCGTGCTCAACAAAGGGCCGCAGCTCGAAGAGCAGTACCTGTACAACCCTCGGTGTTTGATAGAGCATCTGGTAAGAAAACACCACCGCCTGACGGCTCGCCGTTCCGGAACCGGGGAAGAGCAAAAAATCCCTGGTAAGATCCAGGAGAATACCGGGAAATACCAGGTCAAGTTCAAGATCGCGGAGCTCTCCCCTGGGAGCAAGGATTATTCCGTCCCGGGACTCTCCTACCGGTGTGCCGTAGGAAAATCTTCCGTCCAAGGTCAATCGGTCGCCGGAGAACAGGAGAGAATCGGGTTTTCCGTGGAGCACCACCGTCCCTGAAACCTCTCCGGTGGCGGGCCGAAACCGGGTGAGATTTGCCCCGATAAACCGGGAGTCCTTCAGATTCCGGGAGCTGGAAAACCGCACCAAGCCGCCCAGAGATATCCCCCCAGGATCAGGAGCATAGTTATCCACGTCGAACCCTGAGGTTACTGCCAGCCTCAGGCTCGAGTCATTGGAGAAAAACCACTGGTGCCCCAGGCTCACCCCCAGGGAAAGACGATCTCGCGGGTCCGAAGGGAGATCCGACAGTGCAGGATGGGGAATCCTGGAGAATCCTGCGTATACCTCAAGCCCGTTCACAAGCTGGAGGGGTGAGGTAACCCAATCGAACATCAGGGTTATATCCTGCTGTTGAGCGTAGAGCAACTCGCGGGAAAGTCCCGGACTGATCTCGGCGGGATGCAGGGAAAAGAGGCTTAGGGAACGGAGGAACATATCTCCTTGCCCCTGGGGCTGGCAGAATACATGAAGCGATAGCTGGGTTTCGTCATCCCCGGATGCTGCGAGCTTGTATTCCGCGATACTTACCAGGTACCGATGGGCAACCGCAGTTAAAAGGCTTTCCACCGTCTCGTAATCGGGCTGTACCGGTTGGGCTGTGCCGGTAAGTTCCTTCGGATTAATGGCAACCCTTCGATTTCCGGGAAGCTCCAGAACTACCTCGGTAATCTCATAGATCAGCTCATCAGTCGAGGGCTGGGCAGACACCCCGGGGGCGGTCAACAGGAACAGTATCCCCAAAAACACCCCAAAGCAGCGACTCACTTCGGCGTACCGTACTTCCGGTTGTCCGTTTTCAAAAAGTACCCTAAACCACCGGCTCACAACGGAATCCTTTGGTAATACATCCTGCCGCTCCTAATCAGGTAAACCTCCAGGACATCCCCGGTCATGATGAGCTCAGGCTGATCGGTAACCCGAAGAAACGACGGGGTTTGGAGCCCCTGGCCGTTGCGCAGGTTGGGCAGCCGGAAGTAGGAGAGCTGGCGCCCCTGGCCGTTATACATGAACAGTAGAGGGCTGCTTGCTGATGCCTGGGGTTGGGGTCTCGCGGATACGCCTGAAGGTGCATCAAAGCGGGGAAAGATCCGGCCGATCATCTGGGTAAAATCGAGGCCTGCCAAACTTTCTAAGGCCGAACCGGCTTGAGTCTGCGAAGCCCTGGGCTGATCAATACTCAGGGTATTCCCGAGTTCCAATCCGGTGTCTTCATAGCGGTGGGTATACCTATTATATAGGATGGGTTTGTAGCTGACGGCGATACTGCGGCGGAGCAAGAGATTGGTAATGGAAGCCGTTAGGTCAATGGAGGTAAACTCAATGTCCGGGATGCCGTCTCCATTGAGGTCCCTGAGGGTACTAACTCCGTTCGGAAAATTGGAAGCCAGAATCCCATACCGCCTGTTGGGAAAGCTGCTGAAGCTGAGATCATTCGACGACCGCCCTGGGGTCTCCTGGCGGAAGAATACTAAGGCGGTCAATTCAACCTCTCCGGAGGTTGAACCTTGTTTCGGAGAAAAACTAAAGAGGTGCAGATCCTCAAGACCGTCGTTGTTCACGTCAATAAACGCCACGGGCGGGCGGTCCCAGAAGATCGGGGCTGTGGTTCCATGTTATCCCGAGAGATCCACCCTCCCAAGACTCTGGCCCTGGTAGGTCAGGATGTGCAGGATGGAATTGTTTATGTACAAGATTTCATCGTGCCCGTCTTGATTGACATCTTGCACCGAAACCAGGGGCATAACACTGGTAATACTCTGCACCCCAGGCATGGTGAGCTGAGCGCCAAGATCGTCGAGGTAGGATGGCATGGTCTCCTGGGTTAACCGCCGTGGACGGTTATCTTCCATGGTCATGAGACCTGCATGATCAAACCAGAGCGGCACCGCTGCGCTTTGGTCCGAAACCTCGTAAAACAACCGAACCGTCTTCGGTCTGTTCTGTAGAGCAGTGCTGGTAAAGGGGGTGGGATTCTGTGAGTAGGAAACCCGCCGATACTCAGAAGCCTCCAGATCAATGTAGGAGATCCCATCGGCGGCAATGAGGATGAGTTCTGGTTCTGCGCCGCCTGCAAGATTTGCATAATCCAGGGCGATGAGGTCCGAGAGATTATCCTGTTGAAACACAGTCCTTCCGTGCCGGTACACCAGAAGATCAAAATCCCGGGTAACCACCACGAAATGGGATCCGAAGCCCCGGGAATACCGCGGGCTATCCAGCGAAGAAGTTCCGGCCTGAGCCCTGACCAATCCAGGCTGCCCCAGGAAGAGCCCGAAAAGCACCACCAGTAGTAGGTTCTTATGTGCAACATTCACCATCATTACCAACCCAAACTATGCCCCGAGGTTTCAAAATGAATCCTACCGATCCAAGATCGAACCCTATATGCCAAATTCCTTTACTGTGCGCAAAAGGTTGTACCATTGCACCCTGGCAACACCACCCATGGGTGGTCCTAAAGGGTCCTCCGCTATAGCTGGTTTCGTTTACAACCTTTTTCGTACTACAAAATCCCTTCACAAACCTCTATTTTGAACTAGTTTCGACTTACGTACGATAGTAAGAAAAGAAAATAATAGTATCAATAACCCAAGGGCGGTATTGGTTCATACAGAACCATTTTGGGTGTTTGAAAATCACCGAATCCCCCCGGGCGGCACCGGAAACACCGGATACATCCAGCCTAAAAACATCGAACATAGGTATGGAGCGAAACCTGTTTGCATGGTCCATCCCGGTGCCCTATAGTAGTACCACAGTACCCTGGGTTGCCCGGGCAGCCAGGGACAAGGCAATGTGGAAAAACCGGCAGGAATGCAGAACCCTTCCGCTTCTGCCCCACTGGAAAGGAGATAGAAATGCAATTAGGCGCTTTCTCGATAAGTCTGGCCGTCAAGGATCTACAGGCCTCCAAGGCCTTCTACGAGGCCTTGGGATTTACTGTTTTCGGCGGACAAGCTGAGCATCATTACCTGATCATGAAGAACGGTCCGGCCATCATCGGCCTGTTTCAGGGTATGTTTTCCCAGAATATTTTGACCTTCAACCCCCGGTGGGATCAAGAATGTAACACCCTGGAGAATCTTCCCGATGTCCGGGATATCCATGCTGAGGTACGCCGCCAGGGCTTGAAGACCGAGCAGGAGGCATTAGAAAGCGAAAGCGGCCCGGGCAGCTTCGTGATAGTGGATCCTGACGGAAACCCGGTACTCATTGACCAGCATTGTTAGGATCTAGGGTGATTCCCATGCCCCGGGTAGTCCGGGGCTGTTAGGCACCTGCAGGTTGAACCGCCACCGGAAGATCAGGACCGCGGCGGAAGCGGAAGAAGTTCAACACCCCGCGAACCGCTTCATCCAGAAACACCGCCCAGAAGACCCCGACAATACCCATATTGAAGGCGAACAGTCCCAGAGCAGCGGCTCCAAGAACCAGAATGGTCCCCAGGATCTGGGTCTTGAACATCCACTGGGTATCCCCGTACCCCCGGATAGCCGATCCCAGGACGATATTTAAGGACCGCGGATAGGATTTAAGCCCCGCGATAACCAGGATGGTAATAGAGGTTTCCATGGTCTGGGGATCGTTGGTAAAGATTCCCAGGATCTGCCGGGGTAATACCAAGAAAATCACCAAAATAACCGTGGATATGATCCAGCTATCCAGGATTCCACGGTACCCGATCCGGATAGCCTCCTGACGGTTTCCCTCCCCGGTCCGGTGTCCCGCCAGGGTCATTACCCCCTGTCCCAGTGCGATGAATACCATGGCGGGGATAATCTCAATGCTAAAAATGATGGTGTGGATGCCCGCAGCCAGCATACTGATGGTATTTAATAAGCGCAGCAGCCCCAGGTTTCCAATGTTCCACAGGAACTCTTCCCCTGCGGATGGCAGCCCCTTCATGGAAATCTCCTTGTAAAACCCCAGGGGAGCCCGGAGTATCTCCCTGACCCGAAGGGTAAAGGGCAGGGTCTTGGGATGAAAGAGCAATACCAGGAAAATGATAAGGCCTCCGGCCTCTGCCAAGGAGGTGGCCAGGGCGGCGCCCTCGAGTCCCAACTCAGGAAACCCCCAGTTTCCGAAGATCAGCAGCCAGTCCAGGATAATGTTCAATGCGGACCGCACGATCCCGGCGATCATGATGGGCCGGGTAAATCCGTAGGACTGTAAAATGCTGGTGCTGGCGGAGATGATACCCGTCAGGAGAATGACCGGGAGCAGATAGGTCATGTAGGCCAGACAGTATCCCAACACCGGTTCCGCCACACCCATAGCCTGGAATATCTGCCGGGCAAAAAAGCTCCACAGTAAGAACAACCCGATAGCCATTAGGCTGTTGAACTTCAAGACGCTGTGGGCCAGCTGGCGGACCCGGGGCTCATTATCTGCCCCGATGGCCTGACTCATCAGGATGGTTGCGCCTGTGGTAATGGCGAAGATCACCGACAGAGAGGTCCACAGGGGAGCCGTCACATTGCCCAGGGCGCTCATGTATTCCACCTGAATCCGGCCGAGAAAGGCACGGTCGATGATCAGCTGTACCTGGGAAATGAGCATATTGAGCATCAACGGAAATGCAATGCCCCAGAGGGTTTTGTCCTTTTTCACAGAGGTCCTTCTTTATCTATCTATATATAGTGCCTCAGGACCGATGTCCTGGAGCGGAGAGCTATTCCCTTCCGGGGGAGGTTCCGGGCGCGTGTGGTTAACCCGGGGGAGAGGGTTGGCGGGACATGGGAATCACCCTGCTACAACACCTTCCTGAGGAAAGTAAACACCAGAAATCCAAGACCTGCAAGTAGGATCACCCCGCCCAGAACCGCCAAACTTACGGAGTATCCCGAGGCCTGAGCCAGTCCCCCGATGGCTGCATACAGAGCCAGAGCCTTCAACTCAACCAGGAGCCCCTTGAAGGAGGAAAGGGTTGCCCGGAGGGAGGATGGGATCGCCTCCTGCAGACGTCCCTCGTAAACCGTCTGGATAATACCGGAAATAAACACGAAACCAAGGATTATGGCGAGGGCCGGGGGCGTAAATATCATCCCTGTCAGGATTAAAAGGCCTCCGGTAACGGCAAAGAGCAGGTAAAACCAAGGGGCGGTAAGTCCAGTAAACCGATGGGCAAGGAGACCGGCCAGGGCCTCGGCCCCAGTAATCCCGGCGATATACAATCCGAGCCAATAGGCGGGCATACCCGCCTGGTCCGCAACGATGGCCCAGTACTCTTCCAGGGCGCCGCTGAATACCAGCGCCAGGGAAACAAACATAAGGAGCCCGAAAACACCGGGGGTGTGCTGGATTGTTTTCACGCCCTGGGTCAACATCATAACGAACCCGGGCTGGTCCTCTTGGGTTGAATCCTGCTTTTCCGTCTCGGGTACCAGGCGGAGACACAGGGCGGCTGCCACACTGGCGAAACAACTCATACCAAGGATAACCGGATACCCCAGTAACACCGCCGGAGAGGCGAGGACCGCTGCCGCTACCATAGCCCCGGAGCTTATGGCTCGGGTACGACCGAAAACCTTGGTAAATTCTGCCTCCCTGCCCAGAGCAGCTAATTCATCGTACAGCAGAGCCTCGAAGGTTCCGGAGCGTAGGGCACACTCAACCCCCCAGAGGATGAATCCTATCAAGAATCCCAAAAAATTCGGCAGCATCAGCCACAAACCGAAGGCTGCACCCCGGAAAACCTGGCCCAGAACCAGGATATTCCGCCGGGAGTACCGGTCCGCCCACACTCCCGAGGGCACCTCCAATACAAAGGTGGTTACCGACCAGAGGGCGAAAAGCATAGCCACCTGCCAAGGTTGTATTCCCGACTGACTGATCATGACCCCGTAGAGGGGAAAAATCAGCACAAAATCCGCGAAAAAGCTGTAGGCGTAGAGGGAGGAAAGTAATCCAGCAGTATTTCTTTTTTTTCGTTGTTTTCCGGTTTTCATGGCTTCAAAAAGCTATCCGGTTTTTGGAGGGATTTCAATGCATAGGCCAATACTAGGGTATGTTTGTTATCTGACTTTTTTTGTAACCTTTATTTGGAATATGCGTATTATATCACCATATGAAAATAGTTATCCACCGCGGTGCGTGCCATGCACTCCCCCCAAAACTCCTTTCTTCCTACCTAAAAACCTGGGGTTTTCCCCTGGGTTTTATAGAGGGTTTTCCCACCTACCGGACCGGGAAATCCTATGGTATTATCCCCTGCGATGTGTATTCTCAAACCTGGCATTCCGGACAGTATTTCCAGGGTGCGGGGTTTCGTGCCCCGGCTCTGAGCATGCCATATCCGATGCCTGCTAACGGGATGGAACTCCTATGACCCTCTCTCTTCTTCTTGTTGACCATCACACCTTGGTTCGTCATGGCATTGCAAGCCTACTCCAGGCGTCCCTGGCAGGACTGTATAACCTCCGGTTTTGGCATGCCCCGGGAGGCAAGGAAGCCTTGGATATACTCCAGGAACACGCAGTTGATGTGGTATTAATGGATCTATCGGTACCCGGAATGAACAGCGTTGATCTTTGCCAGCGGATCCGTCGGATTTTTCCCGCAACACGGATTCTCGGGGTATCAAACCAGACGGACAAACGGATCATCCTGGAATTTTTTGCATCCGGTGCCCAGGGGTATGTTCCAAAATCCGCATCGGTTGCGGACCTTACCACGGCTATACATGAGGTGCTGCAAGACCGGTTCTACATAGCATCACCCATTTCCGGATATTTTGTAGAGATCCTTCGGGAGTCGTCCCATTCATGGAGGGCACCGGCGTTTTTGGAGCTGACTCCCCGGGAACGGGAGGTTTTGAATCTCCTTGTCAGGGGTAATACCTCAAAAGAAATCGCCGGGATCATCAACGTTTCCACCAAAACCGTGGAGGCCCACCGAAAACAGATCATGACCAAAACGAATTCCCGATCCATTGCCGAACTGGTGCTCTACGCGGTACGGAACAACCTGGTGCAGGTTTGAACCTCCCCGCTGCTCCACCCGGGTCCTAGGGATAATTCCAGGCATTGCCTAGGAACTTTCCCTATATCTATTGTCGGGTCCCCAAAAAATAATAGGATTCATGAAACGATTTAATACCTTGAATGTGGGAACCCGTCTGGCTATCGGTTTTATCCTCATGATAATCCTGGTCGGGCTGGTGGGCTTATTGGGGCTCATGAACATGTCCCGGATGGATGAGATCTCCGATCTCATGTATGAACGGGAACTCCTGGGTCTTGCTGAAATCAAGCAGATGAACATTCAGATGCTGTATTTAGACCGGGCGGAGAAGAATCTGCTCCTGGCCAGCTCCCGTGAAGATAAACAGTTTTACGAGCAGCAGGTACAGGAATACCGTGCTCGCATTCAGGAGCAGCTCGATCTGGCATCGGAAAAGTTCGTGACCACCGATGCTCAAGAGGCAATTCAGGAAGTAGAATCAGCCCTGGGGCCATACCTGAATGTAAACTCATCCATCCTCAGTTTAGCAGCCTCGGATGCCATTCAAGAAAGCCGAGATTCGGTTACCCTATCTCAAACCCAGGGCCGGGAGGTCTCGGATGCCTTGGACCAGGCGCTTACCGCAGCCGAAACCCTTAAGGAAACCCAGGCTCAGGATTTCTCCCTGGAGGCAAACCGCCTCTACGCCCAGTCCGCCCTCATAATGGGCATCCTGGTAGCAGCCAGTGTGGCTGTGGGCATCCTTCTGGGGGTGGGAATCACCACGGGACTAACCAAGCAATTAGGGGCGGAACCCCTCTTCCTGGCTGATATCGCCCAACGGGTCAGCACAGGAGATTTAACCATCGATCTGGAAGAAGCGGATAAAAAAGCCAAAAACCGGGGGGTGTACAAATCTATTCGGTCTATGGTGATTCAATTGCGGGAGGTAGTAGACGACGTCCAGAACTCCGTTGAGATGGTTTCCATCGGAGCCCAGGAGATGAGCAGCACCGCCCAACAGCTATCCTCGGGCGCCACCGAACAAGCTGCCTCCGCCGAAGAGGTTTCGGCCAGCATGGAGCAGATGGGATCAAACATCTCCCAGAACAGCGAAAATGCATCCCAAACCGATAAAATCAGCCGCCAGGCCTCCATCGATGCCCAAACCGGCGGTCAGGCGGTGGAGAAAACCATCGCTGCCATGAAGAAGATCGCTGAAAAAATCAATATTATCGAAGAAATAGCCCGGCAGACCAACCTTCTGGCCCTTAACGCCGCCATTGAATCCGCCAGAGCCGGTGAACACGGCAAGGGCTTCGCAGTAGTTGCCGCAGAGGTACGGAAGCTGGCCGAGCGCTCTGGAAAATCCGCCGGAGAAATCAGTACCCTCGCCAAAGAAAGCGTGAGCGTTGCCGAGGAGGCCGGAAGCATATTCGCAGAGTTAGTGCCGGATATCCGTAAAACCGCCGAACTCGTTCAAGAAATCGCTGCTGCCAGCTCGGAACAGAACAGCGGGGTAGGTCAAATCAACACCGCCCTCCTTCAGCTGGATCAGGTGATCCAACAGAACGCCTCGGCCAGCGAAGAGGTCGCCGCGTCCTCCGAGGAGTTAGCCTCCCAGGCCCACATTCTCCAGGATGCCGTCTCCTACTTCAAAACTCTTAAAAAGGCTACCCGGGCCCTGCCCAGCCCTGAGGACCGGAGCCAGTCACCATCCCGGCACCTCCGCGGTTCCCATCCGGCACCTCTTCCAGCACCACCTGAGAAAACCGCAGTCCATCCCGGGAAGGCCAGTACCAACCCTGGGGGCAAAAACGCGGCCGCCGTTCCAGCAAAAGCCCGCACAGCCTCAACACCCCCTGCCCCGGCAGCCCCCCGGAAGAACCAGAGTCCCGAGGATCAGGTAACCCAGTCCCTCCAGCGTTCAGCTATGACCCTACAAGACGGCCAGGACGAATTTACCCAGGCTAACTTCGAAGAATTTTAGGAGCCCCCAGTGGATTACGTAACATTCACCATCGACAACGATCAGTTTGCTCTGCCGGTTTCCCAGGTACGGGAAATCCTGCAACGAGATACTATCACCCACCTGCCGGACATGGACGATTGTATGCTTGGGATTATCAACCTCCGGGGCTCGGTGGTTCCGGTCATGGACCTGGGAAAGCGCCTTGGTTTAACTACCCGGGATCAAACCGGTCATGGAGATCGGAACATCACCCAGGAACAAACCATCATCATTTTGGAGGCATCCGAGGGGGCGATGGTTGGTCTGATAACCGATGTAGTACGGGAAGTGGTACAGATTCCCCAGGAAGATATCCAGCCGCCGCCTAAAACAGGCTTGGCGGTCCGGGAATCCGAGCTGCTCAGGGGCATAGTTTCCACCAATGATTCCTTCACTATTCTGCTTGCCCCCGAGCCCCTTCTTGGAGGGGCCTTGGTATGACCGGGGGTTCCCTGCTCATCGTGGAGGATGAGTATATCATCGCACTTAGTCAGAAGCAGCGGTTAGAGCGCCATGGCTTCTCTGTTCAACTGGCCTATTCGGGACTTCAGGCCCTGGATGCAGTGGAGGCTGCATTCCAGGACGGAAGGCAGTTTGATGCAATCCTCATGGATATAAATCTGGGGGGCGGGCCCGACGGCATCGCCCTGACCAGGACCCTCCAGCTTATGGACCCCAGCCTCTTGATTCTCTTTCTCAGTTCTCAGCCCCAATCCTACCTTGCCCAGCGGGCCCCGGATCTCTTGATCTTCCCCTTCATCAGTAAAGCAACATCCCCATCAACCCTGCCAGGCCTGGTGGCGCAGCATATTCTGGAGCGGTCTTCCGACAGGCTGTAACCCTTCTCCTATCTTCCAGGGGCGCCACCCGGATTCTCCCGGCAGACCGCACCGCTGCTCCCCGGGGCGCCCCCCGGATTTCCCCGGACATCCTCCGCCTCAAACTGGCTGGCATAGAGGTCGGCATAGTGGCCGCCCTGATCGAGAAGCTCCTGATGACTCCCCTGCTCCACAATATCACCCTGTTTCATCACCAGGATCAAATCAGCATTCTGAATCGTCGATAAGCGATGGGCAATAATGAAGGAGGTTCTCCCCGCCATCAGTCGGTCCATGGCACGTTGAATCAGAATTTCCGTCCGGGTATCCACCGAACTGGTAGCCTCGTCAAGAATAAGCATGGGAGGATCCGCAAGAATAGCCCTGGCAATGGTCAGGAGCTGCTTCTGCCCCTGGGAGATATTATTTGCCTCCTCATTGATTACCGTGTCATACCCCTCGGGAAGGGTACGGATAAAATGATCGGCATGTGCCGTTACCGCTGCCGATTCCACCTCACTATCGCTAGCCTCGGGACGACCGTACCGGATATTCTCACGGATGCTACCCATAAATAACCAGCTGTCCTGGAGAACCATTCCGAACATACCGCGAACCTGCTCCCGGGGGATCCCCCCGATATCCCCGCCGTCCACCAGAATCCGTCCGCCCTGTATCTCATAAAACCGCATGAGCAGCTTGACCATGGTTGTTTTTCCTGCCCCAGTGGGTCCCACTAACGCGATCTTCTGGCCGGGGGACGCCTTGGCGCTGAAATCGGTTATTACAGCCCTCTCCGGATCATATCCGAACCGCACATGTTGGAACTCTACATGGCCCTGGGGTACAGGGGTGTCCATTTCTTTACGGGCGACAGCCTCTTTTAGGGTTTCCACGTTCTGGGATTCAGGGTGATTCGATTGCTCCGTGCTCTGTTCATCCTCTTCAAGGAAGTCAAACACCCGTTCGGCCGCTGCAGCTGTCTGCTGTAATACGTTGGAAATCTGCGCCATCTGGCTAATGGGTTGGGTGAAGCGTCTCACGTACTGAATGAAGGCCTGAATATCCCCCAGGGTGATGACCCCGGTACCCGCCAGATAGCCACCTAAAATACTCACCGCCACATACCCCAGGTTTCCGACGAACATCATTATCGGCATCATGAGTCCCGAGAGGAACTGGCTCTTCCAGGCTGATTCAAAGAGGCTCCGGTTATGCCGGGAAAAGACTGCCAGACTCTTGGCCTCACCGGAAAAGGCCTTCATTACCAGGTGTCCCCCGTACATCTCCTCCACATGGCCGTTAAGCCGGCCGATACCCTCCTGCTGTTCCCGGAAGTACCCCTGGGACCGTTTAACGATAGCCATTACGATGGTCAAGGACAGGGGTACCATCACCAAGGCAACCAGGGTCATGAGCCAGCTAATGGTAACCATCATAATGACCACCCCCACCACGGTGGTAAGGCTGGTTACCATCTGGCCGAGACTCTGGCTCAGGGTCCGGTTCACCGTATCGACATCGTTTGTTATCCGAGAAAGCACCTCCCCATGATTCGTCCGGTCAAAATACCCCAAGGGCATGCGATGAATTTTCTCGGCCATATCACGCCGGAAGCGGTAGGTAATGTCCGCAGAAATCTTTGCCATGATCCATCCCTGCAAGGCCGCAGCCCCGGCGGAAACCAGGTACAGGGCCAGTACGGTTAATACGATCCGCCCGATTGCCTGGAAATCTACCCCTCCAGTCCCGGCAATGCTGGCCATAATCCCCTCAAACAAGGTAGTAGTGGCCCGGCCAAGTATTTTCGGACCTACTATGGTGAAGACCGTGGAAGCCCCGGCTACCACCAATACCGCGAGCACCCCGACCCGATAGGGACCCAGGTATTCACCGAGTTTCTTCATGGATCGTCGAAAGTCCTTGGGTTTTTCCGTCGGCATGGACATGCCCCTGCCTCCGGGGCCGTGCCCCATGCCCTGCCGGGCGGTCTGGGGGCTGGCGGATGCGGTGGACGGTTTTTGTGATGAACTCATTCTATCCCCTCCTGGTTGCGGGATTCTGACTGGTTGCTGGTTGATTGACTTTCCGCGATTTCCCGGTAGGTCGGGCAGCCCTCCATCAGGTCCTGGTGGCTTCCCGTCCCCATGATCCGCCCCTCATCCAGGACAATAATCTGATCCGCCTGCTGGATGGTAGACACCCGCTGACTAACCAGTACCACCGTGGCACCGGCCGTCTCCCGTACCAAAGCCTGGCGCAACCTGAGATCCGTCCGGTAATCCAGGGCGGAAAAACTGTCATCAAAAATGTATATGCCGGGGTTTTTAACCAAGGCCCTGGCAATAGATAACCGTTGTTTCTGTCCCCCTGAGAGGTTTATTCCACCCTGGGACAGTACGGATCCATAGCCCTCGGACCGTTCATCGATAATTTCCCGTGCCTGGGCAATCTCCACCGCCCGGTCCAGGTCCCGAGTATCATGGCGGAGTCCCCGGCCCTCCCCGGTGCTCCCGGACTTCCTGGAGCCCCCGGACTTCCCGGTGCTCCCGGAC
>NZ_JNUP01000059.1:18238-37169 GCF_000758165.1 Spirochaeta lutea
GTGCTCCCGGACTTCCTGGAGCCCCCGGACTTCCCGGTGCTCCCGGACTTCCCGGAGCCCCCGGACTCCCATGAAGATTCTGCTTCAGCCTGCATACCGGAATCCGGTGATGCCGGTTCTCGATGATGAGCCTCCGAAGGGCTATCGGTGCCATACCGCAAATTCTCTTCGATACTTCCGCTGAATAGATGGGCGCGTTGGGGTACGTACCCGATCATGCGCCGTAAATCAGCCTGGGATACCCTCCGTACATCCTTGCCTGCCACGAAGATGCTGCCCTGAGTCACATCGTAAAACCGGGGTATTAGATTCACCAAGGTGCTTTTCCCGGAGCCGGTAGCACCAATAATCCCCACGGTCTGTCCGGGTTCAATCCTAAAACTGATATCATGGAGTACATCCTCAGGAGCATGGCCATACCTGAAGCACACCCCCTGAAATTCGATTCCTGGGGGTGCCCCTGCCGGCAATCCCTGCTGTTCGTTTTCAGGCGGATCGACAATCCCCGGGGGCGTATTAAGTACCTCAGCGACCCGTCGGGCAGAGACCGCAGCCCGGGGTATCATGACAAACATCATGGAGATCATCAAAAAAGACATGACTATCTGCATGGAATACTGGAGGAACGCCATCATATCCCCCACCTGCATGGCGGCCCCCGCTATTTCATGACTCCCCACCCATATAATAAGCACTGATAATCCGTTCATAATCAGCATCATCACCGGCATCATAAAAACCATCACTCGGTTTACGAAGAGCATGGTATCCGTCAGATTGGTATTTGCCTCATCGAACCGACGGTTCTCGTGGTCTTGGCGGTTGAACGCCCGAATAACCATCATACCCGTGAGCCCCTCCCGACTTACCAAATTGAGCTTGTCGGTAAGGTTCTGTATGGCTGTGAACCGCGGCATAGCCAGGAGGTACACCACCACCACCAGCACGAGAAGCAGTCCAACACCGAGGGCAATTATCCACCACATGGATGTGCTGGTCTCTAAGGCGCGAATGATCCCCCCGATTCCAAGAATCGGCGCATAAATCACCATCCGCATCATCATGATGATCACCATCTGAATCTGCATTACATCGTTGGTAGTCCGGGTTAGGAGACTCGCCGGGGAGAATGAATCAAATTCCGCCAAAGAAAAATCCTCCACCCGGGAGAACAGCCCTTGGCGGAGATCCCGGGCGTAGCCCGCTGCTCCCCTGGCAGCTAAAAACCCTACCGCCACCGCGCTCAGGGCGGAGATCAGGGTGAACGCCAGCATGATTCCCCCGGTTCTTACTATGAAATCCGTCCTTATAGCCTCCAGGTCTGCACCCATGGCCCGGTAATCCCCCCTGATTACCTGAATTGCCGCCTGGGTTAGCATCTCCCTGGGCTGGCCCGCAGCAGCAGCTGCCATCTCCGGGTACTGCCTGGCGGCCAGTCCCACTATGCCGGGAATGAGTATATCCTCCAGAGCGGTTCGGTCTTCAGCCGTCAGCTCCTGCAGCCTGTACATCTCTTGGTTCCGGGAATCTGGAAAATGATCAACATCCACATCGGTCGGGACGGCCCGGTACGCCTGGCGGAGCAGCTGGGCCTGGGACTCTTCCAAAATCCCCAGCAATCCAGACATAGTCGACTCGCTCAAGTACTCAGGCACAGGATCCTCAAATCCCCCCTGCTGAATACCTACATTCACAATTCGAGACATGTATTCCGGCAGGGCTAAATCAGCGTTCGCCTGGACTACCAGTAGGCCTACAGCAGCGATAAATACCCATACATATGGCTTGATGTATGACAAAAGGCGCTTCATAACCCCCTCCTATCCGCCTGATCCGCAAGACTTCCCAGGGTTCGGCTGAGCAGGGTAACAGCGGATACAATCTTATCCTTCTGATGATCGGAAAGCTGATCCTCGATTCGGCTTATCCAGTCTTGGCGCACCCGGACCACTCGCCGAATCAAATCCTGCCCGGCCTCTGTTAATTCCAGTTGTTTTGCGCGTCGGTCTTGGGGATCTTCTTTCCGGTTTATCAGTCCCTGTTCAACCAAACGATCTAGCATCTGGCTTGCTGCGGGATTACTAACCCCGAGCTCATGGCTGATCTGATGTACCCCGCATATACCAGCCTTCTGAATATGGAACAGGGTTCCTATCTGGGATAATGAGAGGTTGTTGGCTTTGGCGAACTGCACAAAGCTGCCCATGCTATAACTCATAACGCCATGCATCCAATGGGCCATTGCGTGAAAAAATGGGCTTGATTCGTCTTGGTGGGGGCACATTCCGTAAGCCATCCTTATAGTTAAGTTTGCTTAAATATAAGGATGACTTACACACCTGTCAAGACAATTCTCAGGGTGAAAAGATGGTGATGCACGCCGGAAGGAGGGGGACCATGGGGCATCCTACCCTGAGATGGGTGTCCTAGGTGAACTGCAACAACCTTTGCGCAGTAGTACTAGGTACTAGGGTACAACTCCCGGCTCAACTGGCTGCCACGCCTGCCCGGCCAGCCCCTCTTCTCAGGCGCCCTGAAAGAGCCGTACGAAATTCATTATGCCCGTCAGGATAAGCTGGGCTGCCAGTGCTGAGAGAATTAGGCCGGTGATCTTACTCATGATTACAAAGCCCTGTTTCTTGATCAGCTTCTCCAAATAGGAACTTGCTACCAGCAGGGCTCCGACCGTGAGAATGGCAAACCCGATGGCGGTTAAACCGGCGATGACCCGGTTTGCACTGGTTAACTCACTACCCAAAACCAGCAATGCACCGGTGGTTCCGGGGCCCACGGTTACCGGTATTGCCAAGGGAACGACGGCAATATCCTCGTCATCTAAACCCGGGGGTGCCGGACCGGTCCGTTTATTTTGCGCCTTTCCCCCGTGAACCAGATCGAAGGCGTTATAGAAGAGCAGGAATCCCGTTCCTATTCGGAAGGCATCCAGGGTAATGCCGAAGACTGAAAACACCCAGTTTCCAATGAGGGCAATCACGATACTGGTGATCAAAACGGCGAGGGTTACCCGGAAGGCAAGAAACCGCCGCTCCCTCACCTCCATACCCGTGGTCATGGACATAAAGGTGGACATCACAAAGAAGGGAGTAAGTAAAAAGAAGAACTTCAGGTATAGCTCAACGAAAAATGAAACCATGGGTCAACCTACCATATCCACCAGTTCGGGGTAAAGCTTCATGGATCGCTACCCCACAGAAGAATATCCTGAGACCATCCCCGGGGAGCACTAGGGCTGCTGCACCGGCTCGTTCTCCGGCTGCTCGGTGCCAATGTCCCGGGCCGGTCCGGCCATTTGAATCACCTCAGGCCGGAACTCAAAATGCATACTATCGAAGGCCGTCCATTTCCCACCCCAGACAAAGCCCTCGTCCTCAAAGATCCTGACAATCTGGGGAGGAATCTGCCACCGCCGGCTCTCATCCAGGGTCCACCACTCCTCAATGCCTGCGTCCAGGGCCCACCGCCAGTACGGGAAACGACCGCCGTAGCTGTAGGGCACGAGATCAATTGCCACTCCGTAGCTGTGATAGCTCCGTCGGAGGGTGCCGGCGATATTCCGCCAGTTATAACCGTGGATCTGATGGATGGAATCTAAAAAGGTACCCACCTCCTGGTCCTCCCTGGCAAGGGCCTCCAACCGCTCCTGGACCCGCTGAAGGGGTTCCTGGAGCAGGGGATGAACCCGGGTCGGCTTTCCCATCAGTTCAATGCGTACCATCAACCGGTCTGCGGAGTCCTCAGAATCCACCTCATACAGGGAGTCTAAAAAACCATTGAAGCGGATTCTGGTATCCACACCTCCCTGGCCGCCCCAGTTCATCATCCGACGGGTCTGTTCTGGACTGTATTCCGGGACCCTGAAGGGGTCCAGGCTGTAGCTATAGAACCGAATCTCGAGGAATTCCTGCCAATTCTTATGCTGGCCCTGGGGCAATAATCTTCCCTCGGCCCAGAGATACCAGGTACCGTCCATTTTTAGGGCCCACTGCTCATCAATAACACCCCGGGCGGTGATGCGTTCAGGGTAGGATTCTTGGAGTATCCGAATCTGATTGAATCCCGGTAACCTGTCCGCAGGCGGAATGCTCATCTCCTCCGGGCCTACACCCCCATTTTCCGAGACAACATGGTCATTGGACTCCGAGCTGCCGGAATTACCGCGGCCAGGCTCTGGGGCCGAAAATTCATCGGTATCAGAAGAACCTCCGGGACCGTACCACCGGGTACTGCCCGCGCTGAATACCAGGACGGCAAGAACAATCCCGAAGCCCACCCCGATGATAAGCCTGTATTTTAAGAATAATTCCCACGGATTAATCATGGTGTACAAAGATATATAAAAATCACCCCCGGGCATAGGGATAGAATGCCATGGCGGCAAGTATCCGCAGTGCCAAGGCAACACCCAAGGCTTGTACAGTGCGCAAAAGGTTGTACCATCGCACCCCGGCGATACCACCCATGGGTGGACTTATAGGTTGCTCCGCTATATCTGGTGTCGTTTACAACCTTTTGCGCACTACGGAAGGCTTGCACCGGCCTTGGTGAATACCCGCCCGTTTCTACCATCGCTGCTTGATTTTGGAAATCGGGGCGTCAGGCACGCCAGTCAGGTGCCTGAGTGTGGGAATTAGCGGCGGGCAGCCGGCGGTGTTTCCACCGCCAGGGTATATTAATTGTAGGATACTAGTATAACAGTCCCCGGGTATCGATCCCGTGCTCTTCCAGCAGCTCTAGCACCGCCAGATCCTTCACTGCACTCCGCAGCCTGAGCATGAAAACGTCGGGTAGAAATGGTTTTGCGATATAGTCCTGGGCGCCAGCATCCAATACAGGGGCAATAGCCTTATACTTGTTCAGGGCGGAAATCACCAGAATTGCCGAACGGGGATATTTCTGGCGCATGATTCTCACCACATCCTCACCCTTCATGTCCGGAAGAATGACATCGCAGATGAGAATATCGAAGGTTTTCTCCGATTCGATGAGGTCTCGGGGATGGGTAAAAAACTCCGCATGGTGAATCCCGTTCAGGAGGAAAATATTTCGGATAATATTCATCTCCATACGGTTGTCTTCGAGAACCCCGATGTTCACACTCCGCAGCCGCTCCTTCAGCGGGTCTTCCCGACTGAATCGCTCCAGATACCTATTAAAACTATCGTAGTTTAGGTCCTTTTTAAGGACAAAATCGGTTACCCCCAGATCGAAGTAGCGCTGCCGAATCTCCAGGGACTCACTGGAGGTGATTACAATAACCGGGATGCTTTTCTTCTGGTTGGAGCCCAGGGACTTCAAAAAACTCTCGGCGGCAGGTTTTCCCTCAGGAGTCCTGCCTAATTCCATACTCATCAGAATCATGAGCACCGAATCATCCAAGGCGGCTGCAGCCTCCTCGACGGTAGAAACCTGGATCACCTCCTGGCCCCGTTCGACGAAGATTTCCCTAATTATCTTCTGAAACAGCTGACTAGGTTCGATTTGTAGAATCTTCACGGTTTCAGCATAGCAAGGTTTTTCCCCGCCGTCCATATGTTATCGGGTTGTGTCTAAAAGAATTATAGTGCGCAAAAGCCTGTAAACTACACCAGATTTAGCGGTGCCACCCCGGGTTCGACCCCAGGAATAGTGCCGTCGAGGGGCAGAGTTACAACCTTTTGTGCACTATAAAAGTATCGATTATCCGGGGAGCTCATACACCGAAGCCGCTTGCAACATTCCGTTACAAGCGGCTTCGGTTATAAGAAATGGTAATCCATCCCGGGACGAGCAATGGGGATTTTACAGCCCCCCGCTCCAGTCATGGCCCGGGGGATTCCAACCCCTGGCCTGATCATGTCCCCGGAAAGCGGGGGGAACTACCCCTTCTTACCCTGGTTTGCTACAGCGTTCATGGCGGCATCGATGGCAGCCTGATCGCCCAGGTAGTAGTGTTTAATGGGTTTCAGATTCTCATCCAGCTCATACACCAGAGGTGTTCCTGTGGGGATGTTTAGCTTCAGGATTGCCTCCTCGGTCATATTATCCAGGTACTTGACCAGCGCCCGGAGACTGTTCCCGTGGGCAGCGATTACGACCTTCTTCCCGCTCTTAATAGTGGGAGCAATCTCATCGTGCCAGAGGGGCAGAAACCGATCCACGGTATCCTTCAGGCATTCCGTCAGGGGGAGTTCCTCGGAGGAAAGATCTGCGTACCGGGGATCGTTACCCGGATAACGCTCATCATCGGCGGTCAATGCGGGAGGCGGGACATCGTAGCTTCTGCGCCAGATAGTCACCTGCTCCTCGCCATGCTTTTCTGCCGTCTCGGCCTTGTTCAAGCCCTGGAGGGCTCCGTAATGCCGTTCGTTCAGGCGCCAGTTTTTGATCACGGGAATCCATAATAGATCCATCTCTTCCAGAACGATATTAAGGGTCTTAATGGCCCTCTTGAGAACAGAATTATATGCAACATCGAAGGTATAACCATCTGCCTTGAGTAGGGCCCCGGCGTTCCTAGCCTCTTCGACACCCTTCTCTGAAAGGTCGACATCGGTCCAACCGGTGAAACGGTTCTCCTTGTTCCACAGGCTCTCACCGTGACGAATCAATACGAGTTTATACATGCCAAATCTCCTTATTGTATTTCAATCCTTAGTATTTGGGTCTAATTCTATATAATTTGCACCATAACTACAAGGTTGCCATCATCCGCCAAGCCATGAGGGCGCATTTCTGCCGCATGGGGAACCGCTGTAAATCGCGGAACACCGAAAGCTCCTCGGGAATCCCCGGCTCTCCTGCCTGTCCCCCCTCGGTTTCTACGGTTAGGAAGGATTCGAATGCCCGGGCGCTCCGTTGGATTTCTCCCAGCCCCCGGCCCCGGGCAAATCGGCAGAGCAGCTCTGCACTGGAAAGACAAACCGAACACCCCTCCCCCTGGAAGGATATCTCCCCGATCACCCGTTCTCGCTCCGTCCCTGAAACCGGAGCATCCGCCTCGGAACCAGCCCGGGTAGGGATACTCGAATCCCCCTGCCCGGGCTCCCCCTTCCCTGGAACCGCCGTATCCCGACGAAAGCGGACATACAGCTGAACCCGGTCCCCGCAGGATCGGTTTACCTCTTCCAGAATAAGATCTGAATCTTCCTGGGCATACCGGTACCGGGGATTGCGGTAGGTATCCATGATTAGCGTTCCCCTGGAATCCATATCCATATCCATCTCCCTCAAACTACAGGAACAACGCCCTGGCCTTCTCCAACCCGGCGAAGAGGGCATCTATCTCCTGCTTTTCATTGTATAGGTAGTAACTGGCCCGAACCGTACCTGCAATTCCCATCTGCTCCATAAAGGGTTGGGCGCAGTGAAACCCCGTCCGAACCGCAATTCCCTGGGCATCAAGCAGAGCCCCCACATCGTGGCTGTGCATTCCCTCGAGGTTAAAACTGAAAATACCTCCCCGAAGGGACGGATCCTCGGGTCCGTAGACAGTAATCCAGGGAAGGGTTTTACTCACCTCCAGGGTGTAGGCGATCAGTTCCGACTCATGCTGGTGGATGTGCTCCATGCCCACCCCTTCAAGGTAATCCAGGGCGACAGAAAATCCCAACACCCCGGCGATATGGGGTGTGCCCGCTTCGAATTTCTCCGGCAGGGGATGATAGGTGGAGTAATCCTTATGCACCTGTAGAATCATATCTCCACCGTATAAAAAGGGCGGCATGGCCTCCAATAATTCAGTTTTTGCGTACAATACCCCGAGCCCCGTAGGACCGAGCATCTTATGTGCGGAGAAATAGAGAAAATCAACATCCCATGCCTGAACATCTACGGGATGGTGACTGACAAACTGGGCCCCATCAATAATAACCACCGCGCCAGCCTGATGCGCTGTTTTAATAATATCCTCTACGGGCGGCATATACCCCGTGACGTTGGACATGGCAGTGATGATCACCGCCTTTGTTTTAGAAGAGACCATCCCCTGGAAGGCGGTGAAATCAAACTCCCCCGTACCGGTCATGGGTACAAACCGCAGCCTCGCACCGGTCTCCCCTACCACGGGATGCCAGGGAACCAGGGTACTGTGGTGTTCAATCTCCGTTGTAATAATCTCATCACCCTCAGTCAGGTTGGTTCGCCCCCAGCTATAGGCGATCAGGTTTGCCCCTTCCGTGGTGCTTTTGGTGAATATTACGTGTCCCGGTCCCGATCCGTAGGGCTGGCCGTCCCTCAATGCCCCGATGAACCGGGCGGTTTTCACCCGCGCCTCGTGATATTCCCGGGTCGCCCGCTCGCTAAACTCATATACCCCCCGGTGGATATTCACGCCGTAGCCTGTATAGTAATCCTCCATCGCCTGAATTACACTCCGGGGCTTCAGACTGGTTGCCCCGCTGTCCAGGTAGATGAAGGGTTTATTCCGCATAGTCTCCCCGAGGATGGGAAAATCTTCTCGTATGGTTTGTAGTTGTTCAGCAGTCATATCTCCCCCACTATACCAACCCAAGGGCTCCCATGGGAATATAAAAAAGGCACCCTGGGGTATCAGGGTGCCGGTTTACGGGATTTCAATACCCCAGGAACCTAGAGAGCCTTCGCATACCGATCAGCCACCTCGGCCCAATTGACCACATTAAACCAGTTGTCAATGTATTCCGGGCGCCGGTTCTGATATTTCAGGTAGTAGGCATGCTCCCATACGTCCAGTCCGAGAACAGGCACCTTCCCCTGGCTTAGGGGTGAATCCTGGTTGGGGGTAGAAATGACCTCCAGCCCGGATTTCGAAACTACCAGCCAGGCCCAGCCGGAACCGAAGCGGGTCGCCGCAGCCTTCGCAAAGGCATCCTTGAAGGATTCAAAACTGCCGAAGGCTGCTTCAATCCCCTTGGCCAGCTCACCCGAGGGAGTACCGCCGCCTGAGGGAGACATCACCTTCCAGAACAGGTCATGATTGTAATGCCCGCCCCCGTTATTTTGAACCGCGGTCTGAATATCCTTCGGCAGGCTGGAAAGCTTGGTCAAGAGTTCTTCAATGGACCAGGAAGCATACTCGGTTCCGTCAACAGCAGCATTCAGCTTGCTGGTGTAGCCGGTATGGTGTTTATCGTGATGTACCCGCATCGTTGCTTCATCGATGTGGGGTTCCAATGCATTGTATGCATAGGGTAAATCAGGTGTTTGAAAAGCCATAACATCCTCCTTGTTACCATGTGCTTTTATTTCTTAGTAATATAGTAATAAATTATCCCCTAGAAAGAAAGGTCTTTCCGCAACTCATCCATCTCGAGACGGCTCAATCCCTGGCGTACCGCCTGCTGCAGGGCTTTGGATCGCTCCTTATCCCGGACATCCTTCGGGCCGATCATATTGATACCCACAATCCGATCCTGGGAATCAAACACGAGATACCAAAATCTATCGGTGAGTCTCCCCCCCCGTACCTCCCGGGCGGTAAGATTATGCCAAATCCCCTGGGTCCCATCCTCACGGTGCACCAGGCCGATACTGAACACGTAGCTGTCGAAAACCTCACACTTGGTTCTAAACAGCCCAGGGATGAACCGCTGGTTCTCCGAACCCTCCGAAGATCCCCCATGGGCCTGTATGTCTAAAATGCGCCGGGCGGCATACCGTCCCTGAGACTCAGCAGCATGCCATAGATGGGAGCGGTACCCGTCAACCGTTTCTGCACAGTCCCCCACCGCCCATATTCGCTGATCCTGGGTACGCAACAGGGAATCCACCACGATGCCCTTATTCACCGCCAGCCCCGCCTCCCGGGCTAAGCCAACATTGGGTACGCTCCCCACCGCCTCAACGGCAAGATCAAAGCCTCCGATCTGGATCTCCTGCCTCCGGGCATTTACCCCCTGTATCCAGTAGCGTCCCTCTCCATCGAGGGTGAGAGAATCCACCTGCCCCTGGGAAAACCCTACGCCGTTCTGAGTGAGCAGGTCCTGGAGCACCGCCGCCATCCGGGGATGCAGCTCCCTCCGCATAATTACCGGATCCCGGGAAAGCAGAGTGGTTTCGATACCCTTGACGACCAGCTGCTCCGCCACCTCAATCCCGAGAATGCCGCCCCCGATAACCAGGCCAGTGTTCGCCCGTACCATTTTCTCCGCCAATTCCTCGGCCTGGCGGGCGGTGTACACCGGAAACCCCGCATCGGGACCAATGGACCGGGGGGTAACACCCGTAGCCAAAATCAATAGATCGTAGTCCAGGGTCTGACCGTCCATCAGGGACACCCGCTGTTCCTCCCGGTTAATGCTGCGAACCGGGTTTCCGGCAATAATCTGAACCCCCGGTCTCCTAGCCAGATCCTGGTTGAGGATTGCAAAATCATCCTTCCCGAAACCCAAACTCAGATGCTTAGAGACCTTCGTCCTCTTATAGGGCAACCGGTCTTCCCCGGAAATCAGGGTTAGAGAATGCGCGTAGCCGTTGGTTACCAGTTCTTCGAAAACCGTCAGTCCAGCGATACCTGAACCAACAATTATTAGTTTTTTTATCATATATATCCCGGATTAAAGATAGTAGAATCACCCGAGAAAGTCCAACCTGGGAAGGCATCCGGCTTCCAATCATCCTTGCTTGGTGATTTTTCCTCAGGTATAATGTGATTTCAATCTCATCAAAACAAAGAGGAATGCATGCCAGACACAAAAACCACGTACCTCGGGATTCAGCTTAAAAATCCCGTTATTATATCGAGCTCAGGACTCACCGGTTCCCTGGAGGGGGTCAAAAAGGCCGCCGACGCCGGGGCCGGGGGGGTGGTTCTCAAGAGCCTGTTCGAAGAACAGATCAGCGCGGATCTTGACTCCGAAAACCAGGGAGCCGATCTCTACAATCATCCGGAAGCAGCCGACTACCTCGGCCAGATGGGGATGCAGCTCGGTCCCCGGGATTATCTCTCCCTTATCAGCCAGGCAAAGGCACAGACGGATATGCCCGTCCTCGCCAGTGTCAACTGTGTTGGACAAAAGTGGTGGACCGAATACGCAAAACAGCTAAATGAGTCCGGGGCGGACGGACTTGAGCTGAACATCGGCCTGCTGCCCAGGAACGAGGACGAGACCAGTCAAAACATTGAAGACTACATCGTCCATACCATCGATGTTATTGCCCGAAACCTCTCTATTCCCTTCTCCGTTAAGCTGGGCCCCTACTTCACTGCCCTGCCGAACCTTGCCCGGCGCATCCGGGAGCGGGGGGCGAAGGGACTGGTACTCTTTAACCGGTTCTACCAGTTTGACATCGATACGGAAACCGAGTCTGCCAAGGCTGGAATCCTCTACAGTAGCCCCTCGGAATATGCCAGCGTACTTCGCTGGATCAGTATCCTGTCAGGGCGCTGTGGAATGGATCTTTGTGCTACCACGGGGATCTCGGATTCCCAGGGGATCATTAAAATGCTCCTCGCCGGGGCCTCTGCTGTTCAGGTCGCCTCGGTGGTGTACAAGGAGGGATTCCCCGTTATCGCAACTATGGTAGAGGGACTTGAGGCTTGGATGAAGGCGAAGGGCTATGCATCCATCCTGGACTTTCGGGCCTCGGTATCCCAGGAGCAGAGTCAGACCCCCGAGGTCTTCGAGCGCCTTCAGTACATCAAGGCCCTAACGGGGTACAGCTAGGATGGCTCAGCAATCATCCCCCTTTAAAACAGCCCTAGGCGCCAATGCCCTGGGGCCCTACAGTCCCGGGCTTGTCCTGGGAGGGAAAACCCTCTTTCTGTCCGGTCAGATCTCTCAGGATCCGGAAACCGGGGAGGTGCTGTTGTACGGGCACGACCTTGCCGAGCAATGCCGGCAGATCATGTCGAATATCGGCAGACTGCTTGATTCTGCCGGCTTCGGCTTTCAGGATATTGTTAAAACCACCATATTCCTGACCGACCTATCCGAGTTTCAACGGGTCAACCAGGTCTACGGCGGGGATCTGTTCGAGCCATATCCGGCCAGATCCACCATCCAGGTAGCTGCCCTTCCCAAGGGGGTAGACGTAGAGATTGAGGTCATAGCCCTTAAACCTGGCGTCTAACCCCGAACCCAGAGCAGCAACTCGAGATTCTACTGAGAGGCGGGTATAAACCGCTGGGGAAGGGGCTTTCCGACCGCGGACCGCCAGAAAAGCCTGGCCCGGTCCGCCAGGCCGGCAATCCCGTCCTGAAAGGGGATTTCGTTCCGGATTACCACGGGAAGCTCCCCCATCAACTCACCCTGGGCATCCCTCATCTGCCAGGCACCCACCACGGATCCCCGGGGTATCGGCGCAGTCAAATCCCCCGGAAGCCGGGACTCCACCGAAACCTCCCCCGGCCCGGCGGGAAGGACCAACCGAACCCTCTGCTCTTGACCGATTACGGCGGCGCTCCCGCCGAACCAAACCTCCGGCGGCCTAACCCGGGGAAGTACGAGGTCATGGGAGTGGAACGTGGAAAACCCGTAATCCAACAGTGCAGCTGCATCCTGCTCCCTGTTGGCTGACCCCTGGGATGCACTGGCACCCGGGGCACCGAGTACAATGGCAACTAACCGCCGGTCCCCCCGTTGAGCTGTGGCAATAATATTGTATCCGCTTTCATCGATATACCCGGTCTTCAACCCGTCCGCCCCAGGGTAATCGAAGAGTAGGCCGTTCCGGTTATACTGGGTAATGCCGAGATAGGGGCTGTGCTCCCCGGTCGGCAGGTCCTCCCGGGTTGGATAGGTAAATTCTCTGACAGCATGGAGGGTTTCCACCACATCAGGATGACGGCGGAGGTAAACATACACGAATCGGCCAAGATCCCTTGCGGTGGTCTGATTAAACTCACTGTATCCCGAGGGTTCCTCAAAATAGGTGTCATCGAGGCCCAGGGCCTGGGCCTCCCGGTTCATGAGCGCGACGAAGGCCGGTACCGACCCGGCTGTAAACTGTGCGATGCCCACGGCAGCATCGTTGCCCGAACTCACCGCCAGGCCCAGGAGGATTTCCCGGAGGCTCGTATCCTGATGGGGACCAAGAAACATCAATGAACTTCGGGGCGGCGCATTCTCCGCCCAGGCCTCGGGCCCGTATTCCACCGGATCATCCCAGGAGATTCCCCGTTTCCGTGCCTGTTCCAGGGCTAGGTGAATCGTCATAAGCTTTGTCAGGGAAGCCGGAGGGATGGGCATATCCGGATTTTTTACGCCCAGAATTATCCCGGTTTCACCATCCATCAGCAGGGCGGAACTCCCCGATACCTCGGGCAACCCCATGTCCCGGGACCAAGCCCACGGGGCCGGGCCCGATCCTTCATCCCAGGCTGCCAGGACCTCCCTCCAGGCCTGGACATCAGCCTCTTCAGAATCACCACCCCTTCCCCGGGGCACCCCTGCCACCGTTCCGGGATCATCGCCCCGAGGAAGGACCTCCGCCATCACCGGCAGCTCGGGAAGAGGAAGAACAAGCAGCAGAGATACCGCACCGAGAACAACAATAAGAACCCCAAGGACAATCCTGATAAACCTAACCATGACCGGGAGACTACTTCAAAACCCGTAAATCTGCAATCAGCGGATCACCCTTCCATCCTGCCACGTCCCGTCATTGACATGTACATGCTTTAATTGTCTAATAGACCCATGGCTAATAATCAATCAAGTGTTTTGAACACTGTGTATATAGGTATATTCGCAGCCCTCATCACCGTGGGATCGTACATTTCCATACCGTTGCCCCTGTCGCCGGTACCGGTCTCCCTCCAGAGCCTCTTTGTTCTGCTGACTGGAATCCTCCTCGGCCCGTGGAAGGCCGCCCTGACCATGGCGCTGTACCTGCTTCTGGGTGCCATCGGTCTCCCGGTTTTCGCCGGGGGTTCGGGAGGCTTAGCACGGCTGCTGGGGCCGACCGGGGGGTACCTCTTCGGGTTCCTCCTCTCCGCCTGGATCACCGGAATAGTATTCTCGCTGATGCTGCGGCGCCCTTCTCAGTCTTCCTCGGAGACTGAACCCGGCTCGCCCAAACATCCCCAGGCTGGTTCTGTTTCAAGGGGATTCCAATGGTTCGCGGCCTCCGTGGCTGCCCTGGCTGGAACGGTTACCGTCTACCTTCCCGGTGTTATCTGGCTTAAGATTCAGCTCGCCATGGATTGGCCCGCCGCCCTCGCTGCGGGACTCACCCCCTTTCTGGTAGGAGATGTGGTAAAGATTCTTGTGGTGACGCTGCTCACCCCCTTTGCCCTGACCATCTTCACCGCCAGGCCCCTGGGTACCCCTTCAGCCGGGGAATAACCATGGTGCTTCAAGCCACGGACCTATCCTACTCCATTGGCGGGAAAACCGTCCTGGAGGACATCTCAGTACGGTTCTCCACTCCGGAGCTTACCGTACTGACCGGACCTAACGGTTCGGGCAAGACTCTATTCCTTCAACTCCTTGCCGGGCTTATAAGGCCCGTTCGGGGAGAGATTACCATGGACGGGAGGGCGTTTCCCGGCGGGAACAATCGCCTGGGGTCCCGGGTTGGTATGGTTTTTCAGCTCTCAGAGCGGCAGATTCTCGGGCAAACCGTGGAGGAGGATATCCTCTTCGGGTTATCCCGTCTCGGTCTGTCCCGTCAGGAAGTTGAATCCCGCCTCGAGGAATGCCTGAACTGGTCGGGTTTGGTAACCCATAGAACGCAGAACCCCCATTCCCTCTCCGGAGGGGAGATGCGCCGTCTGGCCCTTGCATCGGTTATCGCCATGGGGCCGGAGTTTCTCTTGCTAGATGAGCCCTTTGTGGGACTGGACTATTCCGGGGCAACCCAGGTTCTCTCCCTGCTGCTCTCCCTTCGGGAGCAGGGAAAGGGCATCATCGTCGTGACCCACAGTCTTGATGCCATCCTGGCTCATGCAGACCGGCTGGTTATCCAAAAGCAGGGCCGGATTATCGCCGATGGACTCCCGGAACGAATCCTCCCCTATTTGGAGGATCATGGCGTACGCCGACCGCCGCTGAAGCTTCCGGAAATGTCCTGGCTTCCCGGGTGATTATATGAATCCTACCCTCATGCATGTTAAGCCCGGCAGGGGTACCTTGTACCGCAGCGACCCCCGTCTGCTGCTTCCCCTCTATATTGTCAGCAACATTCTGTTATACCTCCAGGACCTAGGCTGGCTTCTTGCCTCCCTTCTCCTCATTCTCGGGGCATACCTGGGCTCACGCCTCTCCATGAAAGCATTTTTCCGTGAACTGGGGGTGTTTTGGGTTCTGATCCTCTTCACCCTTATCTCCAGCCTATTTGCCAGCCTTACCCAGCAGTCATGGGTCCTCCTGATTCAGGGTACCACTACAGCCCTCCGGTTGTTAGTCAGCATTGCCCTGGCAAATCTGTTCATGTCAGTGGTCTCCGCCCGGGCAATACGAGATACCCTACTATGGTACATCAGGCCCGTTTCTGTAAAAACGGCAATACATACCTCCCTGGCTGTCAGCATCATGATCGCTGCTATTCCCGGACTTCTGGACGCCCTAGAAACAAGCCGGGCTGCCATACGGATGCGGGGGATTAATCCCCTCCGGCACCCCTTATCCTACACCCTCGCTCTGGCCATCCAAGCCTTGGTACAGGTTCAGCTCTTTGTGGAACATACCGAACTGGCTGTGAGGGCACGGGGCTTCCACCCCGACGATCCGCCCTCCCTCAACTTCTTCCAAAGTCCGACTTCCACCGAGCAGAACCACGGGTTTTGTGGTAAAGATGCCCTGGTATTGACCGGCTGGCTCATCTTTCTTATTGTTGCCCTGGTGGTTGGGTAACCTGATCTAAAAACGCCCGTACCACAGGATGCTTCTGCCGGGTTTCTAACACCGCCATACTGATCGGCAGGGGAGGAATCTCCGTGAGAGCCGGTAAAAACCGTATAGAATGGGCCAAGGGGCTGTTCTGCACCACCATACTGGGAACCAGGCCGATGCCAAGGCCAAGATTCACCAACGCAACTATAGCCTCATTGCCGCTAACCTGGCTTACAATCCGGGGTTGAATACCCCTCTGGGAGAAATACCGATCAATAATCTCGCGTACAAGCCCCTTCTCCGGAAGGATCATTGGAATAGAATCCCAGGGAAATTCACGGTAATCCCATGCATTACTGTGAAGCCCTAGCAGCTCCTGGATGCCCGGAGGAAGCTTCTCCTCGAGGCGGGGGGCGATAAATCCCAGGGGGGTGTGGCTCAGTGGATGAAACCGCACCCGTTTAACCGGTGTTTCCGGTTGGAGTACGATGGATACGTCGGCCTGTCCCTGGAGAACCGCATCAATGCCCATGGCTGCATCCCCGGTGTGAACGATAACCTCCACCCCAGGGTTCTGTTCCCGGAAGGGCCCCAGAAGCTTGGGCAGCAGGGCGTGGCAGGCGGTTACCGTGGCAAAAATCTTCAAATCCCCATGCAACTCCGTGCCGATACGGCCAAACTCCGCCCGCACCTCTTCTACCTGCTGGACAATACCGTGAGCCACATCAATAAACCGCCTTCCGGATTCAGTGATCCGGACGCTCCGTTTACTGCGGACAAAGAGTTCCGTTCCCAGACTTTCTTCCAGGCGCTTGATAATCCTGCTTAGGGCCGACGGGGTGATGTTACTGATGCCGGCGGCCCGGGAAAAGTTCAGGGTCTCCGCGAGGATCAAAAAACACTGCAATTCATGTATATCCATTGTGATTTTCCTGCAATATTATATTGATTTTTTTTCGTTTTACGCAATAAGAAAATTACCCTATACTCACTCCAACCACTAGACAGGAGGGTAAGAAATGTTAGATTTTACCACCAACGTATTTGAAAAAGAAAAAATATCCCTGGCGGGAACCACAGAGTACATCGTCCGTGGAGGACGACATCTCTTTTCAAAACTCCCGGCAGCCTTCGAAGGAATAAAAACCATCGGCGTTATCGGTTGGGGGAGTCAGGGACCGGCCCAGGCTCAAAACCTCCGGGACAGTCTGGAAAACACGGGAATCACCGTGAAGATCGGATTACGCTCCGGGTCAGCATCCTGGAGCAAGGCCGAGGCTGCGGGATTCACTGAAAAAAGCGGAACCCTGGGCGAAATGATGCAGATTGTATCCGAATCAGACCTGTTGATCCTTCTTATCAGCGATGGCGCCCAGGTTCAGCTGTATAAGCAGATCTTTGCCGCTATGAAAGACGGTGCTACCCTGGGGCTTTCCCACGGCTTCCTTCTTGGTCATCTCCAGGCTGTGGGGGAAGAATTTCCCAAAAACATTAATGTTATTGCTGCCTGCCCGAAGGGAATGGGCCCATCAGTCCGCCGGCTCTATGAACAGGGCAAAGAGGTAAACGGCGCTGGAATCAACGCCAGCTTTGCCGTTCATCAGGATATCAACGGTAAGGCTACCGACTACGCTCTGGGCTGGGCTGTAGCCCTGGGGGCTCCCTTTTGCTTCATGACCACCCTGGAAATGGAGTACCGTTCGGATATCTACGGTGAGCGAGGAATTCTGCTCGGGGCGGTCCACGGTATCGCTGAGAGTCTATACCGCCGGTATACCAGAGCAGGCCAGGATCCCAAAGCAGCCTTCGCTGCTACTGCTGAATGCATCACCGGGCCGATCAGCAAGACAATCTCCAAAGAGGGAATTCTTGCCCTCTACAATAGGTTTTCCGGAGACGATAAAAAGGTTTTTGAACAGGCATACTCTGCAGCCTACCATCCCGCCTTTGAAATCCTCCTGGAAATTTACCAGGAAGTATCCAGCGGAAATGAAATCAGATCGGTAACCCTGGGAAATGACCGGCTAAAACGCTATCCCTTCAACACCATCGACTCCACCGAAATGTGGAAGGTTGGCGAAGAAGTGCGGGCTAACCGTAAAGAGGATGAAATCCCCCTTCACCCCTTCACCGCCGGTATCTATGTGGCAACCATGATGGCCCAGATTGATGTGCTCCGTGAGCATGGCCATAGCTACTCCGAAATCGTAAACGAGTCGGTTATCGAGGCTGTCGACAGTCTTAACCCCTACATGCATTACAAGGGAGTAGCCTACATGGTGGACAACTGCTCCACTACTGCTCGGTTAGGATCACGGAAGTGGGCCCCCCGGTTCGATTACAACCTCTGTCAACTTGCCTACCCTGAGGTGGATTCCCAGAGTCAGGTAGACGCCGCCCTGATTGATGCATTCAAGAATCATCCGGTTCACCAGCCAATTTCAGTATTAGCGGAACTCCGTCCCAGCGTGGATATCTCAGTACATTAATAGCCGTTTCCCAGCTTATCCCTTCCCTTCTCACGGATAAGTAAACCCTTTCATCCCGAAGCCGCCAGGGCATCCTGGCGGCTTCTTTCCTTCCATGTTGCTAATGCTCCCCAATCACTGTACTATACCGGTATGAAATGTCCCCATTGCAATAGTCAGGACGACAAGGTTATTGAATCCCGTAGCCTCAACGATGGAACGAGTATACGTCGCCGCCGGGAATGCCTCAGTTGCGGATACCGGTTTACCAGTTATGAACGAATTGAAGAAAAGCAGCTCATGGTTATTAAGTCCGCAGGACGTAGAGAACCCTTCAGCCGTGAAAAACTAGAACGAGGTCTACGCAGGGCGGTAGAAAAACGAAATTTTAGTCAGCTCCAGATTGAATCCATCGTCAATGATATTGAAGACAGGGCTATAATTGTGGCGAAAGCCAGCCATGAAATCCCCACGGCAGAGATTGGTGATATGGTCCTGGAAACCCTTGCAAAATTAGACAGTGTAGCCTACATCCGTTTCGCATCGGTTTACCGTAATTTTGAAAATATTGAAGGATTCATCCAAGAAATCAGCCAGCTCAAGGAATAGACAGTGCGCAAAAGCCTGTAACTTTTTTAGGCTCCCAGCACCCCCTCCCACACACCCGCCTCATCACGCCGAAATGTACTTCGGCACGTAGGTCCCGAAGTC
>NZ_JNUP01000060.1:0-15187 GCF_000758165.1 Spirochaeta lutea
GACTTGAAACGGAGGAACGGCCCGACCGAATAGGGAGGGCACATCGCCAGGAAGGCGATGTAGTGACGGAGGCGGGTCGAAAGGAGGCAGCACGAGGCTGCCGACTGGAGATCAAGTCCTGCTGGGCCCATCATTGCGCGAGCCGATGATTCATCAATATAGCAACTGACTTAGCCATTTTACAAATCTATGGCTTTTCCGACTCCCACATGCTCAAGGATTCTCGCCAGCCCCGAACCTCTACTCCTTGCTGTTCCCAGGATCCTTCTCCGCCGAAAATAAGAACCTTTGAACCGGGTAGTTTCGTTATTGCCTGTACCTTATTCACCGACACAAGCCCGTGTTGGGGAAGGGATGTTGCGGATTTAATTTCAATAATCTGGTATTCATTCCCACGTTGGACGATCAAATCTCCTTCGTTACCATTGCTATCCCGAAAAAAAGTGAATTGGAATTGAAGATTTTTATGCATGTTCTGTTTGATTAAATCGCTTACTATCAGATTTTCGAACAGTTGTCCTTTCAATGGATGAGTAAGAATATGGCCTGGTTCCCGAACTCCAATCAGCCAGGCCGCCAGACCAGTATCCCAAAAATAAATTTTAGGGGATTTTATGAGTCTTTTTCCAAGGTTAGCAAAGAACGGCTCTAAGCGAAAGAGAATAAAACTATTTTCCAGAATGGAAATCCATTCCTTAACAGTATTAACGGCGATCCCCACATCGTTTGCCAGGGATGAAAGATTGAGTATTTGGCCGACTCTTCCTGCAATGAGTTTGACAAACAGGTGGAAGGTGTTGAGGTCCTTTATCCCCAACATTGCCCGTACATCCCGCTCGATATAGGTAGAGAAATAGAAAGACAGGGCCTCAGATGGATTGAGGTTTTGTTCCCAAATTCTGGGGTACATTCCTTTCCAGATCAATTCCTCATAGGATTCTAGGCTTGATTTGTGACCATCCCCTGATGAGTAGGGCAATAATTCTTGGTAGGTGAATGGAAGGAGTTTTGCAATGGCGGTTCTTCCGGCCAAGCTCTGACTAATGCCTGCGCTAAGAGCATGGGTATTGCTCCCTATAAGAATAAACATTCCGGGATTATTCATCGAATCCACTGACAATTGTATTTGGCGTAATAACGTGGGTTGGTTTTGAATTTCATCTATTATTACCCCATTGGTAAACCTGTTGATAAAACCCCTGGGATCTTCTTGGGCAAACCGCTGTTCTTGCAGATCTTCAAGGTTTATATAGGAATGTTGAGGAAAGGCCAGTTTTACTAAGGTTGTTTTACCACTCTGTCTAGGCCCGAGAATGGTAACAACCGGATATTGATTCGACCAACGTTGAATGGTAGGAGTAAGCTGTCTGGGAACCATAGGTATAGATTACTATGATTTATGCAGATTTGCAACGCGCCTGCAAATTTACATAAAACCCGAATGGCAAGCAGAATTCCCCCTTGTGTGGTATTTCACCGTACTCAGATTTTACACCCCTAGAGATGAACTGACTAATCCATAGCAAATGCCTGCACTGACGGGATCAAAATGTACATTGAAGGTCATTCCAGCAAATAGCCTGTTAACAGATTTATTCTTTGCCTACCTTATCTTTGGCTAAAACAAAAAGTGGTAAGCGCCCAGGGAAGTCCTTTTAGAACTAATTGTATGTAATGCTTCATGGCAACTCCAATCAGCAGGCTTGTTGTCACGTAAAACCGTGCTGTATGTATCAGACAGGCAAGTCTCAAGGCAATAGGACATACGCGGTGATTGAACCCACAGTGGCACCACCGGGCATAATCATACCAATATCCGAACTAATTAGTCTGCTGGTGCTGGGTGCAGACAGAAGAATCAGGAGCCCCCAAAAAACCTATGCAATAATTCATCTGACTCCAGGGTGTTTGAACCAAGCGGCCATGCCCCCGGCACCCCCAAATAAAACGATAACGCGCGAAAGGTTGCAAGCTACTTCGGATGTAGCGAACCTAACCGAAACAAGCCCCAGGGGTGGTGTCACCAAGGTAAAATGCTACAGGCTTTCGCCAACTCAGAAACAAAAAAGCCCCGGCCCCTCCAATACGGAGAATCCGGGGCGCCTCTATTATTATAGTTGGGCTTGAATTACTTGAAGGCGTACCCGAAGGCGTAGTTATAGAACTCGTAGGTTCCGGTTGTACCGGTTACCTTGAGGAAGAGGGTCTCGCCAACCTCGTAATCCACCCCGGCTTCCAACAGGATTCCGTCATCTCCGCCGTAGGTAGAAGCTGATTCATCATCCGGGTAGGCGCTATCCCACCAGCCGCTATCCACGTTTTCGGCGATGGCAGCGCCGGTGTAATCGTAGATGGACACCTGCACATCCGCGGTGGGAACCGTGGCATCATAATGATCGCTGTATTTTTTGGAATCACCCCAGTGAACAACCACGCCGTATTCGGCATCGTCGCCCACCATTTTGAGAGAGTACCATTGGGCGGCTTCGGAAGACCGGGTGTTGATGTCGTCCTCAGAGGGATTATGCTGGAGGGGCAGGCTGTCGGGCTCGTAGTCTTCGGGGAGGAAGTCGGGGTAAAACCGGAGGGAGAACTCTTCGGACTCGGCCTCGTTGCCCTCTGAATCCACCAGCATCAGGAGGACGTTGTAGTTACCGTAGCCGGAAAAATCTACTACCAGCTCCACAGTAAAATCACCCTCCACCGTAACCGTCTCGCCTACCAGGGCCAGATAATCGGGCTGGCCGTACACCAGGCCGTCAAGCTCGTCGGCATCGTACAATCCCAGGGTACCGGTGTAGTCGGTCTCTTCGCCCACAGCCTCGCCGAAGGTGGACCCCACAACCTTCACCTTGACGGTTCCGCCCGTGGCCGTAAGGTTCTCACTGAGCACCTCGTAGCTGGTTATAGACGCCTGGGGCAACAGGGTTTCCGGATCGGTCATAAGCCCGCCGCAGCTTGCCAAAAGGACCAAGGCAGCTGATAAAAGAATGAGCACCTTTGCTTTCATAGTAGACTCCTTAATTATTTTTACGGAAAGCATAGGGTGCCCTTTCTTAAATCCAGCTTAACCCTGCCTGATTTTTACGATTACTTTTGTGCCTCCCCCCGGGCCCGCCATGACCCTGAGCCGATCACAGCTTGAGAGGACCTTACCGCACTACTTTCCTAGTGGTTCCAGGCTACTTGGGTATATAGTGCGGGGCGGGGTGCCTTTTTTTGGGGTGATTCGAATGCCCGGGGTAGGTCCCTTCCGGGACAGGCCCCCTCCAGCTACGGCTTACATAATTCCTGGCAGCCCGGATTGCCGCCGCCACTCCATTCTCCATCACCTCACCCCCCACCCTACCCCCAAGATCCCCCAGAAATGTCAGGGTCGATACTCCATCCCGGGTCACGTTCCATAGAATCTTGCCATTCGAAATAGCCCTAAGGCGGATACGATGTTTCAGCTAACAAAACACTAGGTTTCAACAGCTGATACATAATGTTTCAGCTATAGATATCTCTTGAAACTATAGCTGAAACATTTCTTACCATTAGCTGAAACATTTCTTACCATTAGCTGAAACATTTTGTTCTGTTAGCTGAAACTGGGGGGATTACAGGTAATGAAAAATATGGGAGCCGTTAAACGAGGATCACAAGGTAATTCTCAATCGCTTCCATCCCCATCCAAGTATTGAAGACGTCTCGCACATTCATTTTCTATATAAAACAACTCAATGTTGCAATCTCATACTTTCTTGATTTGTCTAATAGTGGTACTATGGTGTATGTATAAATCTGAAAGGCTGCTTCAGATTATCGAACTCCTGCATGATCATCCAGAAGGATTGAGCCGTGCGGAAATCGCAAAACGGATGGGTGTTCACCGCAGCACCATTGGACGAGACCTCATTTCATTGGAAAACTCCTTCGCTCTGATCGAGGATGAGGACGGTCTCATATCTATCGACCGAAAATCGTTCCTGAGCGAACTTCGCTTGAGCATGTTCGAGCTCGAAGCCCTTCATATCGCCGCTAAGCTTTTTCAGAAGGTTATGAATTTTCCCTTTCCCCACGCCGCATCGGCCATGAGAAAACTCGCTGATGCACAGGGAAAGGTGAGCCGTGCCCTGGCAGATAGAATGCGTGAGACGGCAGAGCTCATTGATCAGACTTCACCACTCCTGACCATAAATTATTCAGGCTATCGGAATGTGATTGAGCAGCTTGGAATTGCCATATCGGAATACCGTCCTGTAACCATCATCCACTACTCCCAGAACCGCAATGAAAACTCAAGGTATGAACTTTTACCCCTTACCCTCGAGCCCCATCCTGAGGGTAAAGCAATCCATCTTATTGGATGGATGTTCAAAGAGACCGAGCCTTCATTCAGAACCCTGAAAATTGAACGGATACAGGAGGTTCATCTTGAAGCTCCCGCACGGGAACTGTATCTGAGAGTCCCCATGGAAAAGTTTTGGGGTCGCCTCGCTGCAGCCTGGAGCATTTGGTCATCAGAAAAAACCCCCCAAAAGGTTGTACTACGTTTCGACCCGGCCATTGCTGCCCGGGTTCGAGAAACCACCTGGCACATCAGTCAAAAACTGACAGAACATGCAGACGGGAGTCTCATGTGGCAAGGAATAATAGCAGAGCCGAGGGAGATGTACCCATGGATCCGGGGGTGGGGTCCCGACGTTGAAGTGCTCGGACCGGAGTGGTTGCGAGAGCGCCACCGAGAGGACTTTTTGCGGGGAGCAAAAATATATGAAAAATAAGGATTTATCCTGTGGTGTTGCGGTAGGTGCAACAGGGAGCGGGTATTGTAGAAAAGATGATACCCCGGTTTTGCAGGGTTAGCTTAATTCATTACGGAGATGATGTTGGAGTATTTAGCGCATGTAAAACAGGATGAGCGGGGAAACTGGGAAGTCCCACATGATCTCCTGGAACATCTTAAGAGGGTTGCATCCCGGGCGGCTGAATATGCGGAATCATTTGGCAATACTGATTGGGCAAGGGTTGCGGGTCTTTGGCATGATCTTGGAAAGTATAAACCCAGCTTCCAGAAATATATTCGGGCAGTATCTGGTTATATGAGTACTACTAATACCGAAGGTGGCGCAGGTCGTGTTGACCATTCCATTGTTGGGGCAATTTATGCCAAACAAAGATATGGTTTGGGAGGAGAAAACTTTGCCAAGATTCTTGGCTATCTGATCGCCGGACACCACGCAGGACTACCGGATTACGACCATACTGGTGGCGTCGGAGGGGCATTATCCATGCGATGGAGAGAAACAGCCCATCTTGAAGAGGCATTGGAATCGACTATTCCGGACGAAATTCTACATGTAGGTTTGCCCGAATCTATGCCCTGCAAGCTTGAGCAGAATCCGGATACCGCATATCTTCTGGAGGAAAATCTGCACTTGTGGATACGCATACTTTTCTCATGCCTTGTTGATGCAGACTTTCTTGATACTGAAGAATACATGAGTCCGCAGGCCACAAGTCAGAGAAGGGGAGTCTCGTTCACTATAGAAGAATTGAAACAGAAGCTTGATAACTACCTGGAAGAGCTTGGACGAATTTCTCACTCCGGCTCTATTAATCAAATTCGTGCGTCGATACTCTATCAGTGTCGCACAAACGCAAAGAAGAAACCAGGGCTTTTTTCTCTCACCGTACCGACCGGGGGCGGAAAAACTCTCTCGGGCATGGCGTTCGCGCTTGAGCATGCCTTACGACATGGCAAGGACCGTGTGATTGTTGCAATACCTTTCACGAGTATAATCGAACAAACAGCGGAGCTTTACCGGAACGTTTTCGGAGCTGACGCAGTCATCGAACATCATTCAAACTTAAATCCTGATACAGAAACCAATGTATCCAAGCTTGCTAGTGAAAACTGGGATGCACCAATAATTGTTACCACCAATGTACAGCTTTTTGAGTCCATATTTGCTGCCCGAACCTCTGCATGTAGAAAGCTCCATAATATTGTCAACTCGGTAATCCTACTTGATGAAGCGCAGATGCTCCCTCCACAGTTCCTGCAGCCTATCATTTCCAGCATGCGGGGACTGGTTAAAATGTTCGGCTGTACCATCGTTCTTTCCACAGCCACACAACCTGTCTTAACTGGGAGTATTGATCTCGGCTTGGAATCTCTTACAGGATTTTCAACATCTGATGTTGTCGAAATAATTGAAGATCCGGAGTCATTAAGCAAACAGTTAAAGAGAGTCGAAATCAAGAATCTTAGCACAGAAAACAAGAGGTCGACCTGGCATGATATTGCTAATGCCATGCTTGAGCATGATCAAGTGTTGACTATTGTTAACTCCCGCCGTGATTGTCGAGAACTTTTTGATTTATTGCCTCCGGGCACAATACATCTCTCCGCACTTATGTGCCCGGAACACCGGTCCCGTATAATCAAGCAAATCAAAGAGAAACTGGGCCAGGGTGAACCTCTGCGTGTCGTAAGTACTCAGCTTGTTGAGGCAGGAGTTGATATTGATTTCCCCATCGTGTTCCGAGCAATGGCAGGGTTTGATTCCATCGCCCAGGCCGCAGGAAGATGCAATCGTGAAGGAAAACTAGATAAACCCGGGATCACCTATATTTTCCGTCCGGATCGCGATGCTCCTCCAGGACTTTTAAGAAAGGGACAGTATGCAGGAGAGGAAGTGTTACAGGAGTTCGCCGAAACTGCGTCATCCTTGAGTCCCGATATCTTCCAAAAGTATTTCCACACATTTTATAGCAAGCTTAATAGTTTTGATGAAAAAGGGATAATGACTCTGCTCGGTGGTAAACGGGCTCATGAGTTCAGTTTCCAGTTTCGTACTGCAGCGGGGCTATTTCGTCTCATTGATAGCACTGAGCAGCGGTCCGTCGTAGTTGGATATGGTGAAAGCATGGAGCTTGTGGGACAGTTAGAAATTTTTGGCCCAAACCGGCGCCTAATGAGAAAACTCCAGCGCTACATCGTTTCAATTCCTCATCCCATCGCGCAAGCACTCGCTGGGCAGGGATCAATCAGGATGATCAATGGGATGGATGGGCTATTCGTTGAGAATGTATTCAAGCTTTATAGCGAAGTATATGGACTAAACATAGACGGTCCAAATTTGACGGTTCAAGATTTTATCGCGTAGAAGGAGGCTGATTTGGAACATTTTTATCAAACATTCTGTCTTGAGGTGGAAGGAGAATTTGCATGTTTTACCAGACCAGAAATGAAGGTAGAACGGGTGAGTTATGATGTCATCACGCCCTCAGCAGCCCGCGGAATTTTCGAGTCAATTCTATGGAAACCCTCTTTGAGTTGGCAAATAAAAAAGATTGAGGTCTTGAATCCTATTCGATGGACATCTATTCGCCGAAACGAAGTCGGTTCCTACATGAGTCATCGATCAGACGGAGTTTACATTGAAGACAGTAGGCAGCAGCGAGCCGGGCTTTTATTACGTGATGTTCGTTACAGGATTCACGCTGAATTGCGGTTTAATCCGGACAAGGGTGAGAGCAGACAGGATGAAAATCCAGGCAAATATAATGCGATGTTTGAACGCCGAGCAAAAAAGGGCCAGTGTTTCAATCAACCTTACCTCGGCTGCCGGGAATTCAGCTGTCGATTCACGCTCATAGAAACCACAAATAAAGATGAGCCCCAACCAATCCCTGAAGACAAGGATCTGGGATTCATGCTCTACGATATGCAGTTTCCTAAGCCAGATGACAAGGACCAGGAAATTCACCCTGCCTTCTACCGCCCACGGATGAAACAAGGGGTAATCGAAGTCCCAGACTGGACTAGCGAGGAGGTGTATCGATGATTATCCAAGCCCTCTATGAGTATTACCAACGGAAAGCGTCGGATCCCAATAATAAAATAGCTCCAGAAGGATTTGAGTGGAAACCAATACCGTTTCTCATAGTACTTGATAGCCAGGGAAATTTAATCCGCTTTGAAGACACAAGGCAACAGGAAGGAAAGAAAAAGGTTGCTAAACCGTATCTGGTACCCCAGGGTGAAAAAAAGTCTATGGGTGTCAAAGCAAATCTGCTCTGGGATTCGGCTGAGTACGTGCTTGGTGTGAATCCACGAGACCGGAAGGATATAGAGCAGCGACGGCAGGCATTTATTGAAAAACAGCACCATATTCTGGATCCATTTTCCGACCGACCGCAGGTTAAAGCAATCTTCACCTTTCTGGAAAATTTTGAAGCGGTAGCGTATTCGCAAAACACCGCTGACGAGGTGTGGAGGGAGATTCTCGAAACAAATCCCAACCTCACCTTCAGAATTCAGGGCGATTCCGGACTGACCGTTTCTGACAACCTCAGAGATGTCTTGACAGGACTGAACATCGCATCTGATGGAGATTTTAGGACAGGAAGATGTTTGGTAAGCGGTAAACAGGGCCTGATAAGCAGGATTCACCCCTCAATTAAAGGGGTGTACGGGGCACAGGTTGCAGGCGCTGCATTGATTTCATTCCAGAAAAATAGCGGTTATGACTCCTATGGGAAGGAACAGAATTATAACGCGCCGGTCAGTAAATCCGTAACGTTTGCCTACACCACAGCATTGAACCTTCTTCTAGCTAAAGGTTCTCGGAATCGAATGCAGATTGGTGATGCATCGGTCGTATTCTGGGCTCAAAAAAGAAATACGATTTTTGAACAAACTTTTAAAACTTTTTTTGTGCAGACGAGGCAAGAGAGTGATGATCCAGATAAAGATGTGAGCAAGGTATCTAATTCTCTATACTCAATTCTCACTGGAATACCGCCGGAGGAATGTTCCAGCGGATTTTATATTCTCGGACTTTCGCCAAATGCTGCACGTATTTCTGTGCGGTTTTGGCATGCTGGCACCATACAGGAATTTGCAGACAATATTCTGCAACATTTTACTGACCTTGAATTGGAGGGGGGGAACGCCGAAGACTCAAAGCTCTCACTGTCATATCTACTGACTTCAACCGTACTGGACTGGAAACAAGATAGCATTCCTCCAAATCTTGCTGGTAGCACCGTACGTGCCATCCTTGATAACCAGCCATATCCAGCGCCGCTATTGCAGCAATGTATCCGGCGGATCCGGGCTGAACAAAAAATCTATCATATCCGAGCGGCGATACTTAAAGCCTACCTAAATAGAAGAAACCGAAGTATACACACAAATAAAGAAAAGGAGATCACAGTGGCACTAGACAAAGACAATACCAATGTCGGTTATCGACTTGGTCGGTTGTTCGCAGCCCTTGAAAAAATTCAGGAGGATGCGAGTGAGGGACGAAAACTCAACTCAACGATTCGGGAGCGGTACTATTCTTCAGCCAGTTCAAGCCCGGTTACGGCATTTCCCCAGCTGCTGAAATTGAAGAATCATCATCTTGCCAAGATTGATAAGCCTGCATATAAGATCGCTCACGAAAAGAGGCTTGCAGAAATCATGGGAGAATTACCGACATCAATACCGGCACACATGAATATCGAGGATCAAGCCAGATTCGCAATTGGCTACTATCATCAACGACAGGATTTTTTCAAGAAATCGGTAGATAAAGAAGGAGAAGACAATGAGTAATATTATCAACAAAAGGTACGATTTTACCTACTTATTCGACGTGCAGGATGGGAATCCGAATGGCGACCCAGATGCAGGGAATCTGCCCCGCATTGATGCGGAAACCGGGATGGGACTGGTTACCGATGTGTGCCTGAAACGAAAGATTCGAAATTATGTCCAGATTGTGAAGGGAATGCAAAAACCATTTGATATTTATGTAAAGGAAAAGGCTGTTCTCAGCAGAACTCAGGGTGAGGCCTATGAGACAGAGGAGGTAAAATCGGCAAAGGATGATGCAAAAAAAGTCGAAAAAGCTCGCGATTTTATGTGTAGCAATTTTTATGACATTCGCACGTTTGGGGCAGTAATGAGCCTTAAAAAAAATAATTGTGGGCAGGTTCGTGGTCCCATTCAGCTGGTCTTCGGTCGCTCGGTAGAGCCGGTGGTAACCCTTGAACACAGTATTACTCGAATGGCCGTTGCAACCGAGGAAGAAGAACAGAAGCAGAAGGGAGACAACCGTACGATGGGAAGAAAATTCACCGTTCCCTACGGACTATATCGTACCCATGGTTTTATTTCTGCTCATCTTGCCAAGCAAACAGGGTTCACCGAAGAAGATCTACAATTATTCTGGGATGCACTGCGAAATATGTTTGAGCATGACCGATCTGCTGCACGAGGCTTGATGACTGCAAGAGGGTTGTATGTGTTTGAACATGATTCAGCACTCGGCAATGCTCCTGCACATCAGTTATTCGAAAGGATTAAAATATCTCGTTCCCCTGCTCATGCTGAGCAGCCTGCAAGATCTTTTTCAGATTTCTTAGTATCCATAGATGATTCGAATTTACCTGGGGGTGTTCAAATACACTCAATGATTTAGAGCCAAGCTGGGACCTATGGATTATAGCTCACAGACGAAGAAAATGTTTGACGAGTCAGATCTAATTCCTGTTTCCGCCCTCCAGCATACACTCTTTTGCGAGAGGCAGTATGCGCTCATACATATTGAGCAGGCATGGGCGGAAAACAGGTACACTATCGAAGGTAATATACTTCATGAGCGGGTAGATGTGGTTCATCATGAATCCCGACGAGGTTTCCGTGTCGAATATGGTTTGGCACTTCGGTCCCTCAGGTATGGCTTGATCGGTAAGGCTGATATGGTTGAGTTCATGAAGAATGGTCGAGACAAGTATGAATCAATCAGTCCAGTAGAATTTAAGCGCGGCAGGAAAAAAGCTGACAATTATGATCTTGTTCAACTCTGCGCCCAAGCTCTATGTCTGGAAGAAATGTTTGGCACACCGGTTACTGAAGGCCAGATTTATTATCTGCAAGAGCATCGACGTACGACCATCCCCTTGGATGACGTACTAAGAGAACAGACATTCGAAACCATACAACGAACCCGGACAATTTTTACTTCCAAGGTCACGCCCCGTGCAAACTATGATAGCAAAAAATGTGACAGATGTTCGCTGTTTGATATTTGTATGCCCAAGGCTTTAGCCGGAAACCGAAAGCCGGTCAGTAGGTACTTGGAGAACCAGATTCACCAAAACCTGCAGGAGAAGTTAGAATGAGGAAGCTGCTGAATACTCTCTATGTAGGAACCCAGGGTAGTTATCTCAGAAAAGAAGGTGAGACGATTGTTGTGGAGCAGGAGACTAACAAGGTGCTGCAGCTTCCAGTACATACAATTGGTGGAATTGTTGCCTTCGGGAATGTACTGTGCTCGCCGTTTTTACTTGGCTTCTGTGCCGAAAAAGATATTGGAGTCTCTTTTCTGACTGAACATGGGCGTTTTTTGGCGTCTGTCAATGGCCCTGTTCGAGGTAATGTGCTGCTACGTAGAACACAGTATCGTCATGCTGATGATCCCGAGATTACAAGCTTAAATGCAGCAAATTTCGTCGCAGCGAAAATTGCAAACTGCCGTATAGTACTTCTCAGAACGCTCCGAGATCATCGTACTAAGTTAAATACCACTATACTGGAAAACGCAGTACAGCATCTCGCTCAATACCTTAAACAAATCGAAAGAGTATCGACTACCGATGAGATAAGAGGAATTGAAGGTGCAGCAGCGGCAGTTTATTTCAGCGTTTTTGACCATCTCATAATTGACCAGAAAAACGATTTCCAGTTCCATGAGCGGAGCAGAAGACCACCCCTCGATGAAGCAAACGCTTTACTTTCATTCACCTATACATTAATAGCCCATGATGTTCGATCTGCACTTGAAACCGTTGGTCTTGACCCTTCCGTTGGCTTTCTCCATAGAGATCGACCGGGAAGACCAGGACTTGCGCTGGATCTCATGGAAGAGTTGCGGCCGGTTATAGCAGACAGACTTGTTCTCTCGTTGATAAATCGGCGTCAGCTCACCAAAAAAGATTTTAAACGTGCGGAGAACGGTGCGGTTGTCATGAGTGATGATGCTCGCAAAGTATTGTTAACCGAGTACCAGAACCGAAAGCAATCCGAGGTTCAACATCCCTATATTAAGGAAACTATTCCCATAGGCCTACTCTTTTTTGTCCAGGCTAATCTGCTAGCCCGAAGTATACGAGGCGATATTGATGGGTATCCGCCATTTTTCTGGAGGTGATACATGATGGTGCTCATTAGTTATGATGTCGCAGTAACCAGTACCGGTGGTGCACGAAGATTGAGAAGAATAGCCAAGGAGTGTCAGAACTATGGTCAGCGAGTACAATATTCGGTTTTTGAATGCGTCGTTGATCCTGGGCAATGGGCTAGGCTGAAGCACTCCCTAGAGACTATCATGGACGCCGAGCTTGATAGTCTCCGATACTATTACCTCGGGAAGAACTATAGAAACAGGGTTGAACATGTTGGCGCTAACCCATCTCGTGATGTTGACGACCCGTTAATAATCTGAGATGCAGGCCGCGAACCACAAACACACATTAAACCCAGGACCTATCGCGCACGGGATAACTTCTTACAGTACAATGATCTTTAAAAAATTAGAGAAGGAGAATACTGTCCCTGAGAGCCATTCATATAGTGTTTCGCGTTACAGCGAGGTTAACTATTTATATAGTAATATGTTATAATAGGGTCTATCGCTCCCCGTGCGGGAGCGCGGATTGAAACAAGGTGGAGGAAGCGTAATAAACCTACCGTTTTATCGCTCCCCGTGCGGGAGCGCGGATTGAAACCAGCCTAAAACACTTATTACGGCTTGGATCCCCGGATCGCTCCCCGTGCGGGAGCGCGGATTGAAACAGGGGGAAGCTCAGGAGGTGAAGTTTTACCTGCGAATCGCTCCCCGTGCGGGAGCGCGGATTGAAACCTGCTTGCCGAAGAGCGCAAAAATCAGGAGAGAAGATCGCTCCCCGTGCGGGAGCGCGGATTGAAACATTATCTGCTAATATAAACCTGACACGAAATCTGATCGCTCCCCGTGCGGGAGCGCGGATTGAAACATTTTGATTTAATCCAGCAGGTAGTTAACCACGTATCGCTCCCCGTGCGGGAGCGCGGATTGAAACTGTACGCCTTACCCGGTGATTGTCGGCAAAGACAATCGCTCCCCGTGCGGGAGCGCGGATTGAAACTAGCCCCATAAAACTCCTCGGCGGTAACAAGATCAATCGCTCCCCGTGCGGGAGCGCGGATTGAAACAAGGGCCACCGGCTGAAAATCTTTCCAAAACGCGGATCGCTCCCCGTGCGGGAGCGCGGATTGAAACCCGGAACTGCATATCAATAAATGGAATGGATCTCATCGCTCCCCGTGCGGGAGCGCGGATTGAAACAACGATACCCCTTTTGGACTGAGTGTTGAGGAGGTATCGCTCCCCGTGCGGGAGCGCGGATTGAAACACGTCGAGGAAGGCCTTGAAGTTCAGATTTCTGATATCGCTCCCCGTGCGGGAGCGCGGATTGAAACACCTGTTATCAGGCGAGGTCGAGCAATCAGAGGCATCGCTCCCCGTGCGGGAGCGCGGATTGAAACTCGTTTTCGCACCTCGGGATCCCCAACGCCGGAACATCGCTCCCCGTGCGGGAGCGCGGATTGAAACTTGATCTAAATCAGCGTTTCCTTGGTCTTAATTTATCGCTCCCCGTGCGGGAGCGCGGATTGAAACTTTGCGGATGGATGGGGTTAACAACGGCCTGGGAATCGCTCCCCGTGCGGGAGCGCGGATTGAAACCGGCGGTGTTTTGATAGATGGTGTAGTCCATGGCCATCGCTCCCCGTGCGGGAGCGCGGATTGAAACTCCGCCTATCCTGGCGGAGATCGTTACCGGAGTGAATCGCTCCCCGTGCGGGAGCGCGGATTGAAACCGGAGGCCAAATCCCTCGGTATACCCGACTCCGGATCGCTCCCCGTGCGGGAGCGCGGATTGAAACCATTTGGCGAAAAAATTACAACGATGTTGTAAATATCGCTCCCCGTGCGGGAGCGCGGATTGAAACTCCTTTTGCAACGTGTCGGTATAAGCGCTTGCGGATCGCTCCCCGTGCGGGAGCGCGGATTGAAACCAGGCGTTCAGATCGCCATTGGCTACGTTGCTTCCATCGCTCCCCGTGCGGGAGCGCGGATTGAAACCGATGTCTGAGAAATCATTATTTATGTCAATCTTATCGCTCCCCGTGCGGGAGCGCGGATTGAAACCGGCCTGAATTACGTTGATTGTGAGGGATGCGGCCATCGCTCCCCGTGCGGGAGCGCGGATTGAAACTCTTCTGCCGGGACAGCGATGGAGGGAGAAGCTCATCGCTCCCCGTGCGGGAGCGCGGATTGAAACACATAACTATTAGATATACGCCATCATTCGTATAAATCGCTCCCCGTGCGGGAGCGCGGATTGAAACAAAGGCGGCGACTACATTGGCTGGATTGAAACAGATCGCTCCCCGTGCGGGAGCGCGGATTGAAACCATTTCATCCTCCAAAATATTTCATCTAACTTATATCGCTCCCCGTGCGGGAGCGCGGATTGAAACTGATTGTGGTCGCACAGTATAAAGGAGTAGGCCCATCGCTCCCCGTGCGGGAGCGCGGATTGAAACCTTGGATCGGCGGATTTTCGCAAATATCAGGTAGATCGCTCCCCGTGCGGGAGCGCGGATTGAAACTCACGAACTCGGTTGAAGCGAGTAAAGTTAACATATCGCTCCCCGTGCGGGAGCGCGGATTGAAACTCAACAGTCCTCGAGGAGGATGGAACCATGAGAAATCGCTCCCCGTGCGGGAGCGCGGATTGAAACTGTTATATCCCCATTTTCTATTGCTTCGCCCTCGTATCGCTCCCCGTGCGGGAGCGCGGATTGAAACTCCACGCTGGAAGATCAGATCAAAAAATCCCGCGAATCGCTCCCCGTGCGGGAGCGCGGATTGAAACTGCACCACCGGCCGAGGCAGAGGCATCGGAATCACATCGCTCCCCGTGCGGGAGCGCGGATTGAAACAGAATGCCACCACCCTCAAGGACATCGAGGCGGCATCGCTCCCCGTGCGGGAGCGCGGATTGAAACGAAGTAGGCGGATACACAGTATTAAAGCACATAAGATCGCTCCCCGTGCGGGAGCGCGGATTGAAACCCGTCCTGATAATCAAGCAC
>NZ_JNUP01000060.1:15237-17009 GCF_000758165.1 Spirochaeta lutea
ATCGCTCCCCGTGCGGGAGCGCGGATTGAAACCATGAACGCCAGGAAATGGCGGCGGCGAAAGCCATCGCTCCCCGTGCGGGAGCGCGGATTGAAACCGCCGTAGTACCCCCACTTTGCAACCTTTACGGACATCGCTCCCCGTGCGGGAGCGCGGATTGAAACAGCTATTACTGCTGATATTGCTGTTGCAAGCGCGGATCGCTCCCCGTGCGGGAGCGCGGATTGAAACATTAAAACTCCAGTGCCTTGAATGAAGATCCGGCATCGCTCCCCGTGCGGGAGCGCGGATTGAAACTCGCGTCCTCTCTCCAGCTCCTGGGTGGTAATCAGATCGCTCCCCGTGCGGGAGCGCGGATTGAAACAAACGCCTACATGCCCACCGAAGAAGGCCCGGAAGATCGCTCCCCGTGCGGGAGCGCGGATTGAAACGCTGTCTCATATACTGATGTGACAAACGGTATTAATCGCTCCCCGTGCGGGAGCGCGGATTGAAACATATAAGGATTTGATCGTAATTGGCGAAGAGGCCATCGCTCCCCGTGCGGGAGCGCGGATTGAAACATTCCGATCATGTCGCCGCCTCCACTTCTACGATATCGCTCCCCGTGCGGGAGCGCGGATTGAAACCTCCAGGATGAAATCCGGCTGTAGAACCGTACAAATCGCTCCCCGTGCGGGAGCGCGGATTGAAACTTGTATTTTGATTGAAGGGCGTACCCGAAGGTGATCGCTCCCCGTGCGGGAGCGCGGATTGAAACTACGGACGAACACCGATCCAGACTGCTACCAAAAATCGCTCCCCGTGCGGGAGCGCGGATTGAAACTTGTACGACTGCACCTTGGGCTCTTCGTACCTGTATCGCTCCCCGTGCGGGAGCGCGGATTGAAACCCTGTTGTGGAGTTTCTACCGTTACGGTCTCTCCATCGCTCCCCGTGCGGGAGCGCGGATTGAAACCTCGGGACGGAGACCGGCTCCGATCCAAGTCGTTATCGCTCCCCGTGCGGGAGCGCGGATTGAAACTTCGGTCTGCGGTATCTTGGTTTGAGTTGTAGCCATCGCTCCCCGTGCGGGAGCGCGGATTGAAACCTAAAAGCTGATACCCGGATATATCACCCTGGCCATCGCTCCCCGTGCGGGAGCGCGGATTGAAACACCATCGTTGTAATGGTTTTCCGCGACTTCATACATCGCTCCCCGTGCGGGAGCGCGGATTGAAACTCCTTAGTTGACTATCCGTGTAATAAGCTACTGCATCGCTCCCCGTGCGGGAGCGCGGATTGAAACGATGTAAACGAATTAGAAATCGTTATGCTAATGAGATCGCTCCCCGTGCGGGAGCGCGGATTGAAACCACTGACTCCAGATCCAAATAACCACCTACGGTGATCGCTCCCCGTGCGGGAGCGCGGATTGAAACGGTAGACTGACCAAGGACGCGGAAATCAGGTACAATCGCTCCCCGTGCGGGAGCGCGGATTGAAACTTGTTGCTTCCGTTGTTCGGAGCTTCCATTGCTCTTATCGCTCCCCGTGCGGGAGCGCGGATTGAAACCTCGCTGTCTGCTGCCATCTCCCCGGCCTCGGCAATCGCTCCCCGTGCGGGAGCGCGGATTGAAACCGAAGATTCGAGAGCTCTCCCACCTATACCAAAAATCGCTCCCCGTGCGGGAGCGCGGATTGAAACTATGACTGGGGCTGATTACACGGACTATGGAACCATCGCTCCCCGTGCGGGAGCGCGGATTGAAACCGAATGCACTTACCGAAGC
>NZ_JNUP01000060.1:17059-21733 GCF_000758165.1 Spirochaeta lutea
GAAGCAGTGATGGGAAAAGCATCGCTCCCCGTGCGGGAGCGCGGATTGAAACATGGCCGATGTCCGGTTAATACGGTCCGGTTGGATCGCTCCCCGTGCGGGAGCGCGGATTGAAACTCTGAGCGCCCGCTCAGTAGTGATCCCGTGCAAATCGCTCCCCGTGCGGGAGCGCGGATTGAAACCCAGGGGCAGAACCACCAATCTGGCAGAACCCAGATCGCTCCCCGTGCGGGAGCGCGGATTGAAACATGCTCAAGGTGTCTGGCTGATTCCGATACAGCACATCGCTCCCCGTGCGGGAGCGCGGATTGAAACTCTCTAATCTGCAAATTGGCCTATATTTGTCCGCATCGCTCCCCGTGCGGGAGCGCGGATTGAAACCCTCCTCACCGACGGAAAAATCCACAGAACCCCATCGCTCCCCGTGCGGGAGCGCGGATTGAAACAAAGAAATCAACCCATGCTAATCCGCCATTGCCAATCGCTCCCCGTGCGGGAGCGCGGATTGAAACTGTTATCCAGGCAAACATGAGAACACGAGCCCCGATCGCTCCCCGTGCGGGAGCGCGGATTGAAACCCGGTAACGTAACCGATTTTTAGTGTTATGCTGTATCGCTCCCCGTGCGGGAGCGCGGATTGAAACGGGAGCATTGTACGTTTGTAATAGACTCGCCGAAATCGCTCCCCGTGCCGAAAATCGGATTAAAACTCCGCCATGACGTTTGGTACCGGGCAATTTCAGTATCGCTCCTCGCTCGAGAGCACAATTACAACCCAGTTTGTTCACTTACCAGGGCAGAAGTCAGTACTGTCATCCCTCCCTATTAGCCGGCTGAATCGAAATTCCGAGCCACTATCGTATTAAACCAACGCCAAGCCATAGCCTCGAAGCGTAACTACTCGACAACTCAACGTTGACATAAGGCACACGCAGTCATACCATATTGCTATGGCATTCTACTGGAATGGGGATAAGAACAATCAACTCAAAAACGAGAGGGGTATTTCGTTTGAGCGGATTGTTGTCGCCATAGAAGAGGGTAATTTGGTTGATGTATTTGAACATCCGAACAAAGAACGATATCAAAACCAGTTGATCCTGATCGTCGATATTGATGGCTATGCGGTGTGTGTGCCATGCGCACGGGAAGAGAATGGAGATTACTTCTTGAAGACCTTATTTCCAAGCAGAAAATACACCAAGGCATACAATCTTGGAGGGAGCAAAGGATGAATGAGAAAAAAGAAAAAGAACTAATGAATTCCCTTGAGGCTGGGGAATGGCAACCAGCAACTAATTTCAAGAATATAAAGCAGGAACTAGAGAATGCAGCAAAAAAGACTGCCGTTAAAGACCATAGAATAAACATACGCATATCAAAACGTGATGTAGAGGCACTAAAAGCAAAAGCCATGGAAGAAGGAATACCCTATCAAACCCTGGTAACCAGTATCTTGCATAAATATGTCACGGGTAACCTGAAGGAAGTAGGCGGATGATAGTGTGTAAAATGTTGTAACATCGCCCACGGGCGTCACTCCCCATGAAGCCCCACCCGGCATCCCCCTACCCCTGCATTATTCAAACCCTCGAAACCCACCCCACCACCCCTGCCCCATACCAACGACCGACCTGCAGGCCATCCTCCCGCCCCATTCCAGGGCCCGAAATGAGGGCTAACCACACCCCCCCGAAAACTAACCCTGGTTGCCCAGCCAATTATTTCTTATAGTATTGGTATGATTACCAAATTGGATTTACGGAATTTCTACATTGCGCCGGATGCGCCGTGGAAGCTGCGGTGGGACGGGGCGGTGTTGGCCGGGGCGGTGTTGGCCACCGTGTTGGCGCCTCTGAATCTGGCATTTGATTTTTCAGACTCGGTGTTTTTTCTTTTGGTGGACATTGGAATCACCCTGCTGTTTATTGCTGATATAATCATTCTGTTCCATACCGCGTATGTGGATAAGAGGCGGCTTGTTACCGACAAGAAGTGCATACGGATGCGGTACCTGAAGGGCTGGTTTTGGCTGGACCTCTTTGCCGCCGTGCCCTTCTTTCTCTTTGCCGGGCCGGCCTATCTGACCATTAACCGGGTGGCGCGGTTTGCCCGGATTACCCGGATTCTTAAGCTGATTTCCGGGGCACGGGTAATCGGGAGGCTGAAGAAGACGAAGATTAATCCCAACGTTATGCGCCTGGCGTTGATGATTTTCTGGCTGCTTCTGGCTGCCCATATCATCGCCACGGGTATGATCCTGGTGGGGGGGGTGCCGGCGGATCTGCCCGACGGGATGCGGTACCTTCAGGCCTTTTATTGGACGGTCACGACCCTGGCTACCGTGGGGTACGGCGATATTACCCCGGACCGGAATAATCCCTTGCAGCTGCTGTTTACCATCATTACCCAGTTCATCGGGGTGGGTATGTACGGGTTCATAATTGGTAACATTTCGACGGTCATCGCCAACATCGACATCGCCAAGTCCCAGTACCGGGAAAAGATGGAGCGGATCAATACCTTCCTGAAGTACCGGAATATTCCCCACGACCTGACCAAGCGGATCAACGACTATTACGACTATCTATGGGAGAGCCGCCGGGGCTACGATGAATCCTCGGTGGTAGATGAGCTGCCCTTCAGTCTGAAGATCCAGGTAAGCCAGGAGCTGCACCGGGACATCATCACCAAGGTGCCCCTCTTTAAGGGGGCGAATCATAGCTTTATCCGGGACATTATCCTGAACCTGCGGCCCGTGGTGTACACCCCCGGGGATTACATCGTCCGCAAGGGCGAGCTGGGTGAGGAGATGTACTTCATCAGCCGGGGGGCGGTGGATGTGGTTTCCGAGGACGAGTCGGTAATCTATGCTACCCTGCAGGAGGGAGCCTTTTTCGGGGAGATTGCCCTGCTCTTGAGCAGCCCCCGGAACGCCACCATCAAGGCCCGGGAGTACTGCGACCTCTACTCCCTGGATAAGCGGACCTTCGAAAAGATTCTGGAAAAATATCCCGACTTCGCCAAAGAGGTGGCCAAAATGGCCGAGCAGCGCCGGAAGGAAACCGAGGCTGCGGCCAAAAAGAAAAAGTCTTAGGAGCCGATTGTTAGGCTCCGTTTTAAATAACCTCTTAGGGTGATTCGAATGCCCCAGAAAGGACTATGCCCCATGATTTCAACTACCACGACTATCAGCACCCTGAACCCCTCGGGCCCCCTGCCCGGGAATGTGGCCCTGCTCTTCCACGGCCTGGGCAGCTCCAAGGATGAATGGCTCGAGCCCGGAGGTTACACCCACGGCGGCCTGGTGACCCGGGGGCTTTCCGAACTGGGCATTCCCTGGATCGCCGCCGACCAGTACGGCCACGGGGGGTTTGCAGCCCGGCAGTCCGACTTCGACCCCGAGGATATCAGCGATGAGCTGTGGCCGGACTTCCTGGGAGAGTCGGCCCGGGTCTACGTCAGGATGCTCCGTGAGCTTGGAGTGGCAGTCGAATCACCCCAAAACCCGGAAAACCCAACCCCCGGAGCCCGGAAGCAGCAACCCCGGATCCACCTGATCTCCTATTCCGGGGGAATCCAGGTTGCCTGCGAGGTGATCCGCCAAGCCCCGGGGCTGGAGGTGGCAAGTATCTGCGCTGCGGTTCCGCCCCCGGACAAGGATGCGGACGATGAATATTCTCTCCATAATAATAGAGAGGTGTTCACCCGGCGCCCGAGCCTGCTGATTTTCGCCGATCAGGATGAGCACATCTCCGCCGAGGAGGCCCGGTGGTTCGCCGGCCAGGTAGCATGTCCCGCGACCAAGGTTATCGAACTACCCGGTGGCCATAGCCTGCCGGAATCCTGGGCCCAGGAATTTCTGAAGTGGTTTAGGCAGCACCTCTAACCGAAAAATTTGATTTTTTTGCCCTCCCTCCTATACTTGGTTTATTACCAGAAACCAAAACCCAGGAGGAGATTTCATGTTTCTACCAAAACTCACCAAACCATGGCTGTGGGGCCTTGCTTGTGCAGCCCTGCTCTTGTCCGGTTGTGTCAGCTTCGGCCTGACCCAGATCGATGAGGAGCTGCCGAAGACATTCGAGCCCACCATTCACTATGTGAATACCCTGTTGTCCGCTGATTTTGTTGCCATGGCCCCGGTATCCAAAACCGCCATCGGGCCGAACAGCGATATGGCCCCCGCGTTAGCCTTGAGCCTGCAAAATGCCTTTGGTACCTATTCGCCCTTCATGAACCCCGTGGTGGAGAAGTCCGAGGGAGCTGTGATTCAGGATGATGAATACTATATGATCTTCCTGCTGCAGAAGCTGGTCAGCGAACACGGCAGCTACGATATTTCATACGCCATCCAGGCCATGGCCTATGTTCTGAACGGCAAGGGCGATATTTTCTTGGCCGAGCCCTACCTGGTTCTTGGTTCAAGCGCCCTCCATATTCAGGATGCCCAGGATAAGGCCGTAAAGCTCTTCCTGGATGAGGTCTATGCCGACTTCAGTGCCATAGATTTTTCATCTCCCTTGGAGTTATCCGAGGAACGCACTGCTAATATCCGGACCATGCTTACAGACTGGTACTAGCCGGTGTCCTGCCCCGGGGTTGCACTTCGGTCCCCGGGGTTGCACTTCGGTCCCCGGGGTTGCACTTCGGTCCCCGGGGTTGCACTTCGGT
>NZ_JNUP01000060.1:21742-31244 GCF_000758165.1 Spirochaeta lutea
TTGCACTTCGGTTCCCCGGGATTGCACTTCGGTTCCCCGGGATTGCACTTCGGTTCCCCGGGGTTGCACTTCGGTTCCCCGGGGTTGCATTTCGGTTCCCCGGGGCTGCACTTCGGTTCCCCGGGGCTGCACTTCGGTTCCCCGGGATTGCACTTCGGTTCCCCGGGGCTTCCGGGCCGGGCCCTCCCGTGGTATAAAAGAACCATGACGTTTGGTGTTGTAATCAACCAACTTGAGGGCAGCTTTTTCTCGGCCCAGTGGCGGGTCTTGGCTGAATGGGGAAGATCCAGGGGGGTCCGGCTGATCTACTTTACCGGCAAGGCCCTAGAGTCCACCCTGCCCATGGAAAAACAGCACAATAGTATCTACTCCCTTATTGATCCGGCGAGGTTGGACGGGCTGTTGGTGTTCTCCGGCAGCCTGGGGAACCTGGTTTCTCCGGCCGTCCTTCGGGAGGTCATGGAACCCTGGGGCCGGATTCCCCTGGTAACGGTGAATAGCCGGGTGGCTAGCTACCCAAGCATCCATACCGACAGCACCGACGCTATTTCCGACCTGGTTGAACACATTACGGTATACCATGGGCTGGGGGAGGTCGGCATCGTCGCCGGGGAGCCCACCAATCCGGAAGCTGCCGAACGCCTTGATCAGCTGCTGGCGAGCCTGGAGAACCGGGGAGTCTCCCCCGGGGATGTCCGGATATTTCATGGGGATTTCTCCTCTGCCTCGGGGACCCTGGCGGCGGAGCACTTTTTGGAGACCGGGGTTCCCCAGGCTATCCTCTGCTGCAATGATGAAATGGCCCATAGCCTGATTCTCCGCCTTCAATCATCCGGGGTGTTTGTGCCCGAGGATACGGCGGTTACCGGCTTTGACGGCCTTCCCTTCGGACAGAACATCTTTCCGGCCCTAACCACCGTCGAACTGCCCCACAGGGAAACTACCATCAGGTCCATGGAGATTCTCCTGGACTTGGCATCCGGCGCCGGAACCCGGTCCTGGGCAGGTTACCCGGGCACCCAATCCCCCGCCCCCTGCCGCCTGGTAATCCGCCAGTCCTGCGGCTGTCTGGATTACCTCTCCGATCAAGCCGAGGCTGCAGGGGGTTCCGAGACGCGGGGCTGCCTCGAAGAGGACAATACAAATCCCGGGGCGGAGTCCCGGCGCATTCGCGATTCTATGGGGAAAGGCCACCCCCTCCCCGCTCTGCACCAGCCGGTTCTGGATGGGTTCCGCTCCTTGGAAACCACAACCGATCCGGAGGCGCGTTCCTGTATTCTTAAACAGCTGCGGCGCCATTACTTCATGAATGTCAAGGCTGCGGGGCAGATTCAATACGCGGTGACCCACGACCTCTTTTTGTTTGAATGGAAGTTCAGAACAGCCAGCCGGGCAATTTCTTCCAACCTCTACCTCGAGGGGCTCCTGGAAACCCTGAAAACCAGCATCCCCTACCTGGGCATTAGCCTCTTCCGCCTGTACCTGTACAACCAGCCGATTCTCTGGCCCCAAGACGGAGTTGTGGACCGGGCCGCCGGGAGGCTGAGCCGGCCACCTGCGGATAGCCTGGTACTGCACCTGGAGATGCAGGGTGACGCCTGTACCGTTTTCTCCCCGGGCGGGGAAATCAAGCCCATACATCATATCTACCAACCCTGGCCGGCCTATGCCCGGGGGGGATCAGACCCTGGGCCCGGGGTGGTTGTTAAACCCCTGTTTTTCGGAGAGGTTCAGATGGGACTGTTCGTTATGAGCGCCGAGAAGGAACCGGATATGCTCTTTGAGAGTCTCAGGGAGGTGCTGAGCATTTCTCTGGAGCATATCCATATAAATAGACAGATGCAGGAGGCCCGGCGCCGTTTGGAGGCCAGTCTGGCGGAATCCTCAGCCCTGAATAAAACCCTCCAGCATATTTCGGTCCACGACGAGTTAACAGGCCTGCTCAACCGCCGGGGATTCTTTCAGCTGGCCCAGAAGATCATGGAAACCCAGCCCGCCGGGGAGGAGATGTACCTCTTCTATCTGGACATGGACGGCCTAAAACAGATCAATGACCGGTTCGGTCATAATACCGGCGATACTGCCATTACAGAGTTCGCCACAGCCCTCAGGGCCTGTTTCCGGGCCAACGATCTGATCTGCCGCATGGGCGGAGACGAGTTTACCGTCCTCGCCCGGAGCGGTAACCCCGATTATCCGTCCCAAATCCGAAGCCGGCTGAAAACAGAACTGGAACGCCGCAGCGCCGAGGGGAACCTGAGCTTCACCCTGTCCGCCAGCCTGGGGTACCAACCCTTCCGCATCCGACCCGAGGTGAATATCGAACAAATCCTCCGCCAGGCAGATGCCGGGCTCTACCGGGAGAAGCAGAAGCGGAAGGACTGAGCGGTTCTTGGTGGATCAACCTACCAGATGCCGGAGCCTGATGCTCCAGCGGGCAAACCATCTGTTATAGCAGCACCACCCCAGGGCCACGCCACAGGTGGTGGCGTCAGCATCGGAAGTTACAACCTTTTACGCACTAGCCAAGCCATTTGTCCGATACCAGCTATCAACTTGATTCATCAAACCATGTGTATTAGAATACACATATTGAGGTGTATTCATGAGGACAAATGTTGTTTTAGATGATCAACTGGTTGAAGAGGCCTTCAAACTTGCAAAACACATTCATACAAAAAAGGATCTCATTGAGATTGCTCTACAAGAGTTTGTCAGAACCAGAAAAATGAGAAATTTACGTGATTTAAAAGGGAAAATTGCCTTTTCTGACGGATATGATTTCAAAAAAATGAGAGAGGACAAATGATCCTGGTTGATACATCAGTTTTAATTGATTATTTAAAGGGACTGAATAATCACGCTACCCAAGCCTTTGACTCTATCATCGACCTCGGAATTCCCTATGGAATCAATGAGTATATTTACCAGGAAGTATTACAGGGTGTGAGAACGGTTGGGGAATTTCAGTTGGTTAAAGATTATTTTGAACCGCTTCCATTCTATTCCCTGCGATATGGCAAAGAGTCTTACGAAAAAGCCGCATTTCTGGGTTTTTCATGTCGCCGATCCGGAGTGACAGTGCGCAGCACCATCGATTTGCTTATTGCCCAAACCGCTATTGAAAACAACTTGAGTCTCCTCCATAACGATCGTGACTTTGAGAACATAGCAAAGGTCGTTCCTGAGCTTACCTGTTACCCGCCAAAACCCTAGTACTTAGAAGATTCTTAGTGCGCAAAAGGTTGTAAACTACACAGGAAATAGTGGTATTTCCAGTAGCTCGACCCCGGTAATAGCAGTGCCCATTCCCCGGGGCAGCCCATCTCTCCTCGACCCTACTCCCCCAGCAGGGCCTGCATATCCTTGTCGGCGAAGAAGTCCTTGTAGAGCAGGTCGCAGCCCTTGATGTGGTTTACCAGCCATCCCTTGAGGAACTCCATGACATCCAGGGCGATGAAGGATTTCCCCGAGGCCAGGTCCGCCTGGAGTTCCCGCACCTTCTTGAGGAGATGGGTGTGCTGGGCCTTCTGCTGCTGGCAGCCGGGGTAGTTGGTGCGCTCCATGGCCCGCTCCTCGGCGGCGAAGTGGTAGTCCGTGTAGTCCACGAGTTTGGCGAGGATATCCTGGAGCTGCCGGCCCGTGGTGCCGTTCTTCATGGCGGTGTACAGATCGCCCACGTAGGTGAAGAGCTTTTTATGGTGATCGTCAAATACCTGGACACCCACGGCGTAATCGGGGGACCAGCGGATCTGGTCAGCGGACTGGTAGGATACCAGAATCTCGATGATCCGCCGGGATAGCTCCATGATCTCCTGGAAGATTTCTTCCCGGCTTTGGCCGGCTGCCCCTCGGGCGGGGGGCACTAGTACCCCGGCTGCCCCTCGGGCGGGGGTCCGGGCTGCATCGGGAGGGCTGGCTGTCCCGGGATGCGTGGCTGATACACCGCCGGGGACGGGGGTCCGGGCTGCGTCGGGAGGGCTGGCGGTCCCGGGATGTGTGGCTGATACACCGCCGGGGGCGGGGGTTGTACTGGGAAGGGTTGTCATGGCGACGCGGCCAGGGAGGGCGGAGTGGCCTGTCTGTACCGCAACTCCCGGGAGTGCCTGGTGTGCCAGGCTGCGGCTCAGGGTCTGGATACGGCGATGGTGCTGGGAAAGATCCCGGTAATGCTGGGGATCGGCAATGATGCTTTTACCCTCAAGATTCAGCCAGAGCTCCAAGGCATTCGAATCCCTTTGAAACAAAGAAGAGATAGCGGCGGCATCCCGGTTGTCCATGGCGATACGCAGACTGCTGATGTCCTGAAGGTGCCCCAGGATGATGTGGGAAATGGCCAGGCGCTGCCGGGCAAGGTCTGCCTCGCTGCGGATGGTATCCGGGGCGGTCTTGGCGATGCGGCTCACCAGATCGATGATGGAGCTGTTATTATCGTCGGCAACCCCCACGGTCTCCCGGGCTACGTGGGTAACCCGCCTGGCCTCTGAAGATATGACCTCCATGGACTGGAGGGTCTGGGCGGCGCTGTCCCGGGCGGTGGTGATCAGGTTGTTCAGATCCTCCCCGGCGGTGCGGACCTCCTGGGTGCTCTGGGAAATGACCAGGGCGCTGTTCTGCAGGGATTCTGTGGCCTGGCGGATCTCCCGGACCATCTGGGTGAGCTCCTGAGTGTCCGTGGCGATGGTGCCGAAGCCCCGGGTAACCCCGTCGATAACGGTGTTCATGGTCTGCTGAACCTCCTGGGTCTGGGTGCTGGAGGTCCGGGCGGTAGTGATGCGGTCGATGAGACCCTTGAGGTGCTGGGAGATGTGATGGGCGTTCTGGCCGCTGGACTCGGCCAGTTTGCGAATCTCCGATGCCACCACGGCGAAGCCCCGGCCGGCCTCTCCGGCGTGGGCTGCCTCAATGGCGGCGTTCATGGCCAAGAGGTTGGTGCGCTCGGCAATGTCGTTGATGATGGCGATCATATCCCGGATGGAACTGATGCTCTTGCCCACCTCGTCGATCATGACCTGGGTGGATTGCACCGAGCGGTTCATCACCTGGGCGTGGTCTGCCAGGGTTCCGGCATCCTGCGCCTTGGTCTGGGTTATTTTCGCCACGGCTTCCAGAGAACTGACCATGCCCTCAATGGATTCGTAGTTTTGGGTCACCAAGACCCCCTGGTGTTCTACCTGGCCGGCCAGGCTGCCCAGGGTGGCAAAGATCTGCTCCACCGCCGCTGCCCCGTTGGAGACCTGGTCGGAAAGGCGCTGCATGTTCTGTCCCGCCACCTCGGACCTGGAGGCAATGGTGATGGTGGACCTGATGGTTTCCCCCACCTGGCTGACCAGCTTGACCGACCGGTCCTCGGAGGTCATGACCACGGGAAATACATCCCGGGATAATTCCGCCCCGGAGCTATTGGCTTCGTCCATGGCTTCGGGCCGGTTTTGGGCTTTCTTGTTTCTATGGTGATTCCAACGCCCCAGCACAAGCCCCAGGCCCGTCCCAACGCAGATCAGCCCGGCCACCAGCCAGAGCCAGAGGGGCGGCACAACCAATACGGCCATGAACGACAGGCCCGATCCCAGGCCCAGAACGAACAGTAGTAAATCGGCCCCCGGGGCGGCAGATGATGATTTCATAGTATGACTCCGACTGTAGGATTGGCTGGCAGGGCAACTCGTCTCATTGCCACCCGCCCCGGAGATAGGTACGATCCCCGGGCCGGTTAGTACCCGGCCGCTGATCGGCTTCGTTTGGGTGGCCGCAAGGTTTGGAAGCCTACCGGCGGCATGTCAAATACATGCTGCCTGATTCATGGTAATTTATTCGTATTTTTATTTCCATGGTCCAGGTATAAAAACACAAAAGTTTATCCGCATTATCTGTTGTACCGGGGCATCCTAGGGGTTTTTAGTTGTGGTTTGCTTTCGCTATAAAGAACCGCGCTGCTCCCTTTTTCAACAATACCCAAAAGCGGTACCCTCTCCGGCGTTGCTCTACCATGTCACAATTTCGGTACCAGTAACCCAGGCTGGCTGAATTAACCTCCGACCATGAAGAAACTAACGTGACGATCCCATAGCATTCCATCACAACCGTTAGTAGCCTTGGAATCTCAGGGGTATGTCTCAGGAAACCCAACCCTAATGTCAAGTTTCCATGCTTTTTTGTCAAGTTTCCTTGACTTGTTAAGAACGGCACCGTATGATTATTGACAAGCATGCTTTACATAATGGAAAGGGAGATTTACCTATGAATAAGAACGAGTCAAAGATAGATACCTGGAATACCCGTACGGCACGCAAGGTCATTCAGCTTGCAATTTGGACAGGCTCCTGGGTTGCGACAATGGCCCTTGCAAGTTTCGGTCCAGAGCTCATATGGCATTCAAATCAATTGATAACCATCATTACAATTGTCATTAATCTGGGGCTTGGTGTTGGGATGATTGTGGCAAATATTCGCCACTTACGAGTGTTAGATGAGATGATGCAACGGATTCAGCTTGAAGCCATGGGATTGGCCCTTGGCACCGGGGTAGTTGGGGGGCTCAGTTATGCCCTGTTGGAACAAAGCAATCTAATCACCCTTGATGCAAAAATCGGGCATTTGGTTATTTTAATGGCCTTAACATACCTCATAGCCACCATCGGCGGCTTAAGGAAGTACCGATGAAAAACCGCCTAAAGGTACTCCGAGCTGAGCGAGACATGACCCAAGCAGCATTAGCCGCGGCTCTGGAGGTTTCCCGTCAGACAGTCAATGCCATTGAGACGGGAAAATTCGACCCAAGCCTCCCGCTTGCGTTTAAAATTGCGCGTTTATTTAATAAGCGAGTGGAGGATATTTTTGAAGATACCCCTGATTCAACCTAATTTTTTGATAGTGCGCAAACTAATACTACAAGGATCCATACTATGAAAAAACTACTTTTTACCACCTTTTTGTACCTGGTGATGATCCCCCTTAGCGCAGAAGAAATCATCGGCCAGTGGAATGGTGTGCTTGATGTACTGGGTGACCAATTCACCCTGGTGTTCCATATTGAGACAGATGAAAACGGATACACAGCCTCATTCGACAGTCCGGACCAAGGGATCCGAGGGGTTCCCTTTTCTGATTCTACCCTTAACAACCCTGAACTAAGACTCGTTGCAGAGAATATTGGTGCAGTCTACGCGGGGGTACTAACCAATAACACAGTGGTGGGCACGTGGAGCCAGAGTGGGCAATCATTTCCGCTCACCCTTTTCCGGGAAAAAGTGGAAAACGTACAACCAAACCGCCCCCAAGAACCTCACAAGCCCTATCCGTATTACGAAGAAGAGATCAGATTTGATAATATCCAAGATGGAATCACCTTGGCCGGCACACTCACCCTGCCAAATCAACATGGCCCGTTTCCCGCCGTCATCCTGATTACCGGAAGCGGTCCCCAAAACCGAGATGAGGAAGTATTTGGCCATAAACCATTTCTGGTTCTCGCAGACCACTTGGCTAAAAACGGTATAGCGGTGCTTCGATTTGATGACCGCGGTACTGCAGGGTCTACAGGTATCTACGATACCGCCACATCCGCAGATTTCGCAACAGACGTAGAAAGCGGAGTACAGTTCCTGCTGGACAGAAAGGAAATTGATTCTTCTGAGATCGGGCTTATTGGGCATAGCGAGGGTGGACTAATCGCCCCTATTGTCGCGAATAGAACCAAAGCAGTCTCATTCATCGTATTGCTGGCCGGGCCGGGTGTTCCAGGAAAAGAGATATCCCTCATGCAGGCTATGACTTTGGAGGATTACGATCCAGCACAGCAAGAATCTTACCACCGATTCTTTAAAACCGCCATCGACATCGCCTCCTCAAATATGGCGCTGTCCGAAATCAAGTCTGATCTCACGGAACATTATAAAACCTCGGAGCATCTACTGAGGGCCATGCTTCCTTCGGGCTATAATCTAGATGCATTCATCGATGTGGCAGTAGAAACCTCCACCCGGCCCTGGTCTCGTTTTTTCTATAATCACGATCCAGCAAAGGAACTGAGAACTATCACCATTCCCGTACTCTCCCTCATCGGAACACACGATGTTCAGATCCCTGCAGAGGTGAATAATCCGGCGATTCAAACCGCCCTGGAACAGGCTGGAAACCCAAATTTCACCATTAAAGATCTGGAGAATTTGAATCACATGTTCCAGGAAAGCGAGACAGGAATGATTAAGCAACCTTTTTTCTGTAAATTTCTTTAAAAGCAGGGCGATCATTAGACTCGGGTAAGTACCGTTTTTCATTCTGCCATTGATCGTTCTGTTCGATCAGCATGGCCGCCGCAAGGCGAAGCAAACTATCGGCATTAGGGAATACGCCTACGACCTTTGTTCGCCTTTTTATTTCTTTCATTTGACGTTCAGCCAAATTTGAGGTTCGTAACTTCCTCCTGTGGTTTTCCGGGATATGAAATACGCTTAATCCCTCCCGGAGATTTTCATCAGCCCACTGGGCAAGACGGGGCTGGGTCTTCTCATACTTTTCTACCAGGCTCTGCAAGTACCTTTCGGCGTTCTGTTCATCTGGGGCATTGAAAACCTTGCGGATTTCCGCCGCTACCGCCGGGACATCGTCTTTCCTTGTCACGTAACCACGAGCATTTTGCTGCAAGTGAAATTGACACCGTTGCCACAAGATTCCAGGAAACACAGCATCGATAGCTGCTCGAAGACCCGCATGGTCATCACTGGTAATCATGGTCAGACCATGGAGCCCTCTACGAACCAGGCCTTCTAGAAACGATCGCCAATTTACCTCCGCTTCGCTATTGGCTACTTCTGTGCCCAAAATCTGACGTTTGCCTTCATAATCGACGCCTATGGCCATCAGTAGGGACTGTTTGACCACTTTCGAGCCTACACGCACTGATTCATATGTAGCGTCGAGCACGAGATACTGTATTTGTCCTACCGGCGAGGATCGCCAGGATGTTGCCTCTTCATCCAGCTCCTTCGCCAATCGACTTACCTGTGAGGAGCTCACCTCGGTGCCGCATAGGATTTCTACGATATCTGAAACCCGTCTAGTACTGACCCCTTTTACGTACATCTCGGCTATCGCAAGTTTTAAGGCTCGTTCACTCCGAATACCCTTTTCGATACAGCTGGGATAGAATTCCAGTCCGCGGACTTGAGGTATCTTGAGTAATACCTTCCCGGTAGCCAAAGCCAAGGTTTTGTTCTTAAACCCGTTGGCGTAGCCCATTCGATCTTCGGTCCGCTCATAGGGTTCGGCCTGAAGGGTTTTGGCTCGCTCAAGTTTCATTGCTTCGTTCACTACCTTTTCTATCACCTTAGAAAATTTACTGTCTTCCTTGGTGGCTAACATTTGGATCACTTGCTCTAAAAGTGTATACTCTGATTGGTAGGCCATCGGGCTCTCCTTATGGTTTGTTTCGTCACTTACCATTTGAGCCTGATCGGCCTGCTTTCTTCAACCTAATTTACAGAAAGAATTGTACACCAAC
>NZ_JNUP01000061.1:0-1956 GCF_000758165.1 Spirochaeta lutea
GGACTATCGGAAACTCATTGCAAAATTACATTACCCGGCTCTTTATAACGACGAGTTGAGCGGTGAGCCGTCCATTGGCATGCGTTTTTGCATCAGCAAAAACCATGCAAATAGGCGAATCCGTCTCAAACTCTTTGTTATGTAGTCCCATTATTATTTTAATATTTCTATTGCTTCTCTCGCTGTATATATTTGATTTTTTGATTTTGAAAAGTCTTTATAATTCCTGGTAATGATGAAATCCAATTCTTCCTTAGTAGCCAATTCATCAATCACTGCATCTTCATAATCATTGATATCTGAATCCAATGATTTTCTTAGTATAGTTTCATTTGGTGAAAGCACCGATAAATTATCCAATAAATTATTAATAATTCTGTTTCTTTTATTAATTGTGGCTTTATCCTTCTCCAAAAAATATGACAGCGTTGTTATTTCATGTGCCGCGATATATCCTTTTATAATTCTTCGGCTACATAAGTCATAAATCACCAATGCTGATTCATGATCCATTCGTTTATTCAGCATGTCGATGATGATATTTAAATCAATTAATACTCTTTTCATGGAATTCCTTTCTGAGTTCTTTTTTATCTGGGATTTCATTCATTTCCAGAATTCCATATAATTCTTTTGCGGATGACGAAATATCTGATGTGTCTATTTCAGTTTTCAGATGGATAAAATAATTTTCAACAATATTTGATATGGATTGATGTGTTTTCTTTGAATATTCATGAGCGAAATCAATTATTGATTCGTCCACATTTAACGTTAGCTTCTTGTTCATAGCGACCCCACGTACAATTCTAATTAATTATTACGTAATATTCAATTTTTCATTTCATTGATTTATTAGTCTTTCCTACATCACATTTTGTTCTTAGGTTGCGAGTAAATTTTTGATCTACATAACGACGAGTTGAGCGGTGAGCCGTCCATTGGCATGTGTTTTTGCATCAGCAAAAACCATGCAAATAGGCGAATCCGTCTCAAACTCCTTGTTATGTGGCCTCCATTCTACTTTTTATTTTTTCGAAATACGTAAAAGTATCTTTCATCATATTCCTGAAAATCTAAAAAATGATATCCATTATTAGATAGCCATTCAAATGCGCTAAAAGGTATTTTTGCTACATCAAAATTCCCGTTTCGAAACTCCTCAAATACTGTGGGTAAACTTAAAAACGGAATTTCAAGAGTTTGATATTGTTTTGCAGAATTTAATCCTTCATCATCGAACTTTGGATGAAGTCCAGTCCATGTAATAATTGATCGCTCCAGCGCTTTTTCTATATCCTTAATTTTAATTTTTCTTTTAGAAAGAGGCCATTCCATCTCGCAATCAACCACTGGCCATGGAATATTATCAGGTGGAAGCGCATTTTGGTTATTCCATTTATATGCTGATTGAAATGCTTTGACATATAGCAATGAATTCGAAGTAAATAATGGACTAGTTTGAAATTTGAATTTTGATATTCCTTTTTCAGACAGCCATTTTTGAGCCTCGGTTATTAATTTCTTTCCATATCCTTTATTCCGATAATTCGAGTTCACCTCTATTCCAGCTAATTCAGCAATTTTCTTATCAGGTTCTGGGACGATTCCAATCCATCCTAAAATTTCTGAATCATCGTCTGACAATAAGACAATTTTTTCACCACCATTTGATTTAATATGCTCGAGATGCTCTTTCGGTGGAAAAGGTGCGCCAACTTCGGCAAAAACCTCTTCGAAATTCCCATAATTGTTCCATAGCAAATCTTGTTGTTCATGAATTAAATAGATCGTTTTCAAGTTGATACTCCAAAAATTTCATGTAATCGATAAAATCTATATTTACGTCCACATAACGCCCGCTTAACCTGCGGAGCGAAAGTGGCGCGGTTTTTGCCCGGAAAATTTGCACGTCAGTGCAGGCGAAGCCTTAGTGAATGAAAGTAGCAAAAACCG
>NZ_JNUP01000061.1:2006-2251 GCF_000758165.1 Spirochaeta lutea
ATCAACGCATCATAGTGTTTCAGAACATCAAACCAGCATAGTACCCCGTACTACGAGTTCCCCTGATAGGTTCTATAACCACAGAAACTTCTAAATTGAGTAATAACCAGCCTAAGCCACTGGTAGCCAACGGTTCGGAATGGCTTTTCACTCTTGCAACGGCACCTTTTATCCTGTCCGGAACATCCCCGGTTTGTAAGCCCACAAGCATTAGTTTCATTTCCACTGGAGGAGATGGCGGACCA
>NZ_JNUP01000062.1:0-1404 GCF_000758165.1 Spirochaeta lutea
TTTCAAGCCCCCTTACAGAGAGCACTTTTACAGAAAGAATTGTACACTACCGTAATGCGCGCTTTCTTTCGTCTGTTTTCTATATCTATTCCATTATGATAAGCATGGTGCCTAAGGCAAAGTTTATTAGACTCAGATTTAATGTATTTAAGTAATATTTTCTCTAAGTTCATATTTAAAAAACCCAGCTTCCGCTGGGTTCCACGCGTACAACCTACGTAAAAGTTAGTCGCTACATACTCCTCAAACAAGCTTTATCTTTAAGGAGGACCAACTACTGAATAAATTCAATAGCAATAAGGGTACCCGCTTTCCCCCTTGGGGAATGTTATATTTGAACACAGGGGTCGATAATTGTCAATAAATTGATTCATTGTCTTGGAATGCATTTAACAACCGCTTGAGCGGCGAGCCGTACATTGGCGTGGAGTTTGCCCTGCCCGATTAGGGCAGGAATCAAGCAAACTCCATGACAATAGGCGAGTCCGTCTCGAAGCGCTTGTTATACGGCGCTAGCTTTATATTTCTTTACAATTGTCATCCCGATAGTAAAATCGAAAATGAATTTATCCTGCTGGTTCATACTCAGTAATTTTTCCTTTGACTTAAGTTTGAAATCATCGATTTCATTTCCTAACCATTCAAATAATCCTGCAGAAGATAAATATAGATTGATTATTTGATCAGATGACCAGATTAATTCTGCTTTAAATTCTACTTCTTGTATTTCCCCGATGGTTTTCAATTTATCGCGAGTACGAATCCAATCAATTTTGATTCCATTTGTGGGCTTAAAATCTTTCTTTAAATGAAAACCGCAAAAAATCAGATTTTTCATCATTTGAGCCCAATCTGCTTTCCGGTTCCAAATTCCACCATCATTCTCACCAACGGAGATAAATAACCCTTCGGGTTTAAGATGATTTTTCAATTGCTTTATAATTTCTTCATGATCCATCCAATGGAATGATCTTCCAGCAGTCACTAAATCAATTTTGAAATCTTTTGGAATGGAAGCAAAATAATCTTCAGCAATACCATGATATGTTTTTATTCTTGAATTGTGATTGATCACTTTTAAGTTAACCTGATTTAGCATTTCGATTTCCGGATCAACTCCGATGCTTTCGTCGAAAGATGAAGAAAGTGGAATCAATAGTTCACCAGTACCACATCCTAAATCTACATAGATGTTTCTATAATCTGCCCTTAGTTCAGTCATTACTTTTGTAAAGAATTCTTTTGGATATTTTGGCCTGGAATCGGAGTATATTTGAGCCGCAGTTTGATATGACATTGTAATTTCCTTAATTAATAATAATTAGACTACGGTTATGAATTAAATCCATTTTTTACGTCCGTATAACAACCACTTAACCTGTGAGCCGTACATTGGCGTGGAGT
>NZ_JNUP01000062.1:1454-6205 GCF_000758165.1 Spirochaeta lutea
CCCGCCGATAGGCGGATCAGCAAACTCCATGACAATAGGCGAATCAGGTTGAAGTGCTTGTTATACCGCGCTTTTATTTTTCTATCCCCAGAAACACCCATTTTCATCTTTATCAATCACAGATAATACTTCCTCTATTGAATCCGAAAATAAATCTGGTTCATAGCTATGCCATTTCAAGTCTCGTCGCATCCAAAATAATTTCCACTTATTTTTAGTTCTGACATATGTAGTTTTTGCCACCTCAATTTCTATTTTACTTGATGGATTCTGAAATTCCGGTCGTATTTCAAAGATAACTACGCTTTGATTCTCGATCCGATAGGCAATATCAAGTTCATCGCGGATTTCCACTGGTGGTCTTTTGGATTCCATAAAATCGTCCAGGATCATCTGGTATCTCTTTATTTCAAATTCACTAAATCCCAAATCCATCTCCTAATCACAGCAGAGCTCAAGGAAGCATGCGTTCGAATTATTACCATTCCTTAGCTCAAATCAATTAAATCATTTTCAAATGATCCTGACAGTATTCCATTTATCATTCTCTTAAAATGAAGTGAAATGGTGTTTGATTTTTCTTATTAATTATCTCCTTTATTTTATTTGGTCTTAAATCCTTCTGTAGCAATTCATCTATTGGAATAGCCAAAATGTTGTTTGGCAGATTTGGAAGATTCGGGAGGAAAGTTCGGTATACAAAATTAACTTCGTGGAATTTCTTATTTTCATGTTCGAAGAAACTCTCCAATACCCCTTCATATTCTAACTCTGGGCATTGAAATCCGATCTCTTCAAGAAATTCGCGTTTCGCTGCCATTAAGGAATCTTCTTGGATTTGAATTCGTCCACCGATAGGAAAATAAAAATCATCCTGGAATTTCTCAACCAAGAATCCTTTCGGTGTTTCACATAACACTGTAACTCGTAAATTTAATTTATTTGCACCAAGTTCGATTGATATATCCAAATTAATTCCTGCAGTTTATTTTACGTCGGTATAACGCCCACTTAACCATTTTTGCGTAATTGGCGCGTGTTTTTGCGTTAAGCAAAAACCGTGACAATAGCAAAATATGGTTCAAGTGATTGTTATGTTTGCTTTCATGTTTTTCTAAATTAGATCAGTTACATCTTCTAATAATTTGTTGAAGTATGTTCTAAATATTTTATATTCATTTCTATGATTTAGATAATAGTCTAATGATCCTATTATAGTTTCTATGTATATGAATCCTTTGTTTATTTCTTTTTCGATCATTTCTTTCTCATTATTTGAAGGGAAGGTAATACACATTATCTTAATTGTAATTGCTCTTACGATATGTTCAATTAATGTTATTTCCCAATTCGGATAAACTTGTCTTCGCATTTTCTGTTCTATTGGTTTATATAATGATTCTGTAATTGAAACCATTTCGTTTTCTTTATATATCAATGGATTTACAAATGGATGACTTAGTTCATGTATTAAAAAGGAAAGATATTGTAACGGATCATCTATATTTCCCAAAGTTGGATACATTTCTGTCTGATTATCATAGTCTACAGTGACACCATATCCATGTGTTGCATCAGGGGTTAGGCATATATTAATCTTTCCTGCAGTCTCTCCAAAGAATGCATTTAATGTAGTTATAATGTCAATTTTTCTGATATTTGACAGTGTTTTATTTCCTTGCTCTTTATAGAATGACGAATTTTTATAAAAGTATTCAAGATAATTAATATCTTTATTAAAATCATGTAATTGTATAACGAAATTTTCTATGATTTTTTCTCCACCGGCACGCCTAATATAGTATTCATTTCTTATTAAATTTTCTTTTAATGATCCGTCTCCATTAATTCGGTGTAGTATTCCAGGAATTGCATCATATGAGAAACCTCTTCTAAACATTCCAAGTAACGTTTCGAATACTGGATGGTCAATATATGATGAAAAAGATGCAATCTGTTTTTGCATATAATCTGATATTCTGTATTGTGAGAAACCAGTCTTATATCTCATTATTTCTAAGATTAAGTATGTTAATTCGATTTTTGGATCAACAAATATCTTATATTTTTTATCTGAATACAGTATTTGAGGATTACCTAAAAATATTTCATTTTTATATTCTTTTAATTCAGTCATCACAGACAATTTCCAATTTTCTTTCTAATGGATTACATTTTCTATCTTGAAATGTAATTTATTTCTGTTTCATAGTTATGCTCATTTTAAAAAAGTAGCCATAAGCAAACATAACAACCGCTTGAGCGGCGAGCCGTAATTGGCGTGAAAAATGCCGAGCGCAGCGACAAGCATTTTTCATGACAATAGGCGAGTCCGACTCGAAGCGCTTGTTATATGGAATTTTATTTTAATCCTCTGATTCCTAAAATAAAATTTAGACATGTATCGTCCCATTGTGAGCCATTATATACTTCTAAAATTTCAATTGTGACTTTATTCGTGTAATCTGGAAGCCTTATTATCTGTGGGGAAGGAGAATCAGCTAATTCTATCTCAAAACTGAAGTTTCCATTGAAATCTGTAATTCTTATTGATTTTATTCTATTATTTCTTCCATATAGACTAGGTCTTGAGCTAGAAACAAATCCATTTGAAATTAGTAATCCATTGACAGGAAATCCATTCCAATAATCATTTGGATTTCCATTCTCATCAACTACAAATTGGACTGTGATGACTTCTCCAATTCCTGAACCTGAAACTCCTTCTACCCAGGGACCAATAATTGCTGACCTTTCAAGATTCGAAGGTAAATATTCCGTTTCGCCTTCGATTAGGTATGATGATGCTTCATAAATCGAAGCATAGTTAATAAGTAGTAAATCGTGCCGACCAATTAATGAGCTTTCGATAATTTCAGTTATTTTTTGTTTGTTAATAAATAAGGTCTCGCCTCGATAATTGACTAAGGAAAGATAGGCGAAGTATTCATTTGATAAAAAGACCAAACTCACATATGGCTCTGAAAATATTTCGATAAATGGAATATTATCTTGGATCGAGTATTGATATTCTCCTTCCAAAGTCATTTCGGGCAAATCATTGAAAAATGAAAAAAATTCAGCTTCCCCAGCTTGTAACGTCAAATAACCGTCATATACACCTGCACTGAAAGTTCCTTCCGGAGAATTTTGTGCGACCAAAGAAACTGGCAAGAAACTAATAAATATAAGAATAATTCTGATCTTCTGTTTCATTCTTCCTCTAATTTCCATATAACATTTGCTTAACCTGTAATTCCGGCCCGAAGGGATTGGCGCACTTTTTGCCGAGCGTAGCGACTGCAAAAAGTGTGACAAAAGGAATTATCAGGTTGAAGCAGTTGTTAGGTTTATTTTTGTAAAACACCAACCATATTACCTATACCATTATTCATTTCACTCGGTCTTGATAAGTTAATTACCCTTTCTAGATAATTCATTTTATTTATAATTTTGATATTACTACTATTTTCTTGTTTATTTAGATGTATATAATCAAGTATGTCTTTTTTAGATTCATCATATCTATAGATGTTTTGACCATATTGTAATAATGGTGAAATCTCTAACTGATAGAGGTAATTCATGAAATATTTATTTTCCAAATTATTAACGATGCTTGGTTTCCATTTGAATAATTCATTATTAGAATTTTGTATTTGATCATCAAATATTTCTTTACCTATTACATTGTCTACTTCTATTATGGGGTGCTCAGCAATTGTTGATTCAATTTCATACGCACGATTAACCGCTGGTCCAAAAAAACCTAGGTCATCAAAATAACAATCACCAAAAGTAATACCGCCGCGTAAAAAGTTACCTGATAATAGTACTTGTAGAAAAGGATTTGTAGTATTCAATATAGCTGTTTTTATAAGATTTAGATCGTTTTTCCTGGATTCTTCAATTCCTTTTTTATAGAAATAAAAAATATATACACAATCGGAAAAAGAAAATATTTTTCTGTCATAGATAACATGGCTTATTAGTTTTTGTCTTTCTTGATTTAATATCAATTCTTCATGAAATATCTTATGAATAATATATTTTTTGTTAAAATCAGTTATTGATTTTGAACCAAGAAGATCAGCAAAAATAACTACCATTTTTTCATATGCCATTTATTTATCCTCTTCACTCTTTTGATGTTCAATGAATCGCTTTTTCCATTCATTGAATAGTTTTATACTCAAATTTCCTTTTACGTAATTACAATGCTTGCAGCAAGAAACACAATTTTCAATAGAATATCCTTTTGAATTATCAATTCTATCTATTCCATTTGGGCCTTCGACATTACAATAATAACAATTGCCAGTAGATAATCTATCAAATTGTTCTTTTGTAAGTTCAAATTCTCGATCATTAGCTTTTGCCTTTCTTTTATATTCACTGTATTTTGGTGGATTTACGTAATTTAGTGTATGTTCCATTTTATTATCTATTTGTCAGATTCATTTTTTAAGCGAAGACATCCATCTCCTAATCCAATTACTTCAAAAAACTCATGGCAATATAAACAATTTAGAATATTGTGTTCACCATAAACTGTATGAAAACCACTTTGCCAATAATCCCCAGTTTTATGACATTTCGGGCACTCTACATAACATGGATTGCTACCTTCAGGTCGCGATCCATTTTCTATAAGCTCCATATGTGTCTCCTTTCTATTTGGGCGCCGAAGGCGTCAACCTAACGACCGCTTAACCTGCGGAGCGAAAGTGGCGCGGTTTTTGCCCGGAAAT
>NZ_JNUP01000062.1:6255-6589 GCF_000758165.1 Spirochaeta lutea
AAAACCGAAACTCTTTTTTATCCCTAACCACGTCTCCATTTTTTTTCACTTCTATACCTCCGCTCAAGAAAACCACCTCAAGTACATTAATCAGTAGGTGTACCAGTCTCACTTTGGATCAAAACGCGTCTATGGTATCAACGCATCATAGTGTTTCAGAAGATCAAACCAGCATAGTACCCCGTACTGCGAGTTCCCCTGATAGGTTCTATAACCACAGGAACTTCAAAATAGAGTAATAACCAGCCTAAGCCACTGGTTGCCAACAGTTCGGAATGGCTTTCTACTCTTGCAAAGGCACCTTTTATCCTGTCCGGAACATCCCCGGGTTGTA
>NZ_JNUP01000062.1:6639-6882 GCF_000758165.1 Spirochaeta lutea
CGCTTCGTATTCCCAGTGTTTTTGTCTCCAGCCATTACATTACAGCTATTGATTTTCCGGATCCGCTGAAAGTAGGGGACTAATAATTTGTTACATGTAGTACCAATGCTCTTGGACCTCATTCGTCTGTGACCTGTAATTCTCCGGTTTGCATCCACTATCATTTTTTTGCTTGTGGCATAACAGTGTTGCCGGCACTGCTTTCTAACGATCTAAAAACAAATCTGACTATGAAAATGGTGT
>NZ_JNUP01000063.1 GCF_000758165.1 Spirochaeta lutea
GGTGATACCCGCACCCGGGCCGAACACATGGGCCTGAGCCGGGAGCGGCTGACAGCAATCATCCGGGAGCTGTGGGGGCGGCGGCCGTTTCGGGGTAAGCTGTCTCTCTGGACGGAGGAATTGAGGACCTGGAATATGAAGTGGCGCAACCCCGGGGTGGACTTCGGGACCTACGTGCCGAAGTACATTTCGGCGTGATGAGGTGGGTGTGCGCTGGGGGTTTCTGAGGCACAAAAAAGTTACAGGCTTTTGCGCACTACATAAAAGTTACAGGCTTTTGAGCGCTAAAGGAGGGCATCAGAGAGGGACTTTGTACCTGGCCGCGATATCTTCTGCGGCCCGGCGGATCGTGTCGCGTAAATGATTGGGCTTCAACACCTCCACGAACTGTCCGAAGGACAGGATGTAGGCATAGAGACTGCCGTCCTCGGGCATTCTGGTGGTTACCACCATGCTGCCGTCGGGTTGGATATTCCGGGTTTCCTCAGGATAGTATTCTTCCACCAGGGGAATCATCTCTGGGAGAAACCGTAGATGGAGGTCGACCATGACACCTGTTCCGGACCATAGGGGATTCTCGGCGATGTAGGCCTCCAGGGGCTTTTCCCGGCGCCGGAACTGTTCGGGAAGCACCATCGGATCCTTTATCCGGGATATCCGGAAGAGCCGGAAGTCCTTACGGAGCCGGCAAAATCCGTAGAGGTACCAGGCCCGCCACCGGAAGGCAATGGTCATGGGTTCGATGATCCGCCGGGTAGTCTCCAGTTTGTTACTGGTGTAGCCGAATTCGATGAGGTGCTGGCGGTCCACGGCGTCCTTCACAATGCGAAAAACCTCCCGGGAACGGGGATCTCCCCCGAGCATGGAGAAATCAATGGAGAGTTTTTCCGTGCGCTGGGATAGGATATCCCCGGTTTGCACGGGCACCAGAGACCGCATCTTCTCCAGAGTGTCGCTAACGGTCTTGTCCGACAGGGTGTCGCTCACCCCCTGCAACGCCGTGAGAATGTTAAAAAAATCATCCGTGGTAAGCAGCTGGCGGTCCATTTTATACGAGTTCATAATACCGTAACCCCCGGCTGATCCCTGGAGGGCGTAAATCGGAATGCCCGCAAGGTCGATGGTCTCCAGGTCACGCTGAATGGTTCTGACAGATACACCGTAGCGTTTGGCCAGGGTATTGGCGCTTACCAGTTCATGGTTGAGCAGGTACACGATGATGGATAACAGGCGGTCAATCTTCATGGGGTGTTGTTTCTCCCGGGCCATCAGTTTGGGATTGGAATCCCTTACGTGGAGGCTGTTTCCACCCTTGTTCTTTGAAGATGTAACGGATGAAACTCCAGACACGGTGCATCCCGAACAGTTGTCGGTACCCGAAATTCTCTATAATGGAAGCGCCGAGTACCCTGCGGAAGTCTCGGCCTCGAAAATAGAGTACATTCTTATCGGCTACCAGTAGACTCATCATGGAGATGAAGGTACCCAGTCCAACGGACACCGCGAACAACAAGGCTAGGGTTGGTAGGTTGGCAATACCGAGTAGAACCGCTAAAAATGCAGCCAGATATCCCCCGGTTTCCAGAAAGGGACCAAGAAGCTCAAAAATAAAGAAGTAGGGCAGGGAAATCAAACCCGGTACGCCCTGGGGCCGGCGGAGGAGCATATCCTTATGGATCATTAATACCTCCATGAGTCCCCGGTTCCAGCGGTCGCGCTGAATGAGCAGGGAGGGTAGATGTTCCGGCACCTCTGTCCAGCAGTTAGCGGTGTGGACGTATTGCACACGGTGCTTTATTCCCTTTGAGTACAGGTGTTTGCGCAATCGAACCACTATTTCCATATCTTCTCCGACAGTGTCTAAATGCCGGGGACCAGAGCCGGTCAGGTATCCGCCGATTTCTAAGACTGCTTGGCGCTGGAACGCTCCGAAGGCACCGGAAATTATCAGGAGACCGTTTATCCCTGCCCAACCCATCCTGCCGATAATAAAGGCTCGTAGGTACTCCATGGTTTGGATGAGAGCCAGGGGATTCCTTGGAGGGTGGATTTCCCGAATGGATCCTTTGGAAACCAGACAGCCGTTCACCGGGACAATATTGCCTCCAATAGCCAGGGTTATTTCGTCCGTATCTAGGGTGGAACGCATGAGGTGCAACAGGGATTTCGGTTCCAGGAGAGAATCCGAGTCTATGCATACCACGTAATCTCCCTGAGCCTGAAGAATGCCTGCATTCAGGGAATCTGCCTTGCCGCCGTTGACCTTGTCCACAACCGTAAGATCCTTGGATACCCTGCTTTTGTACACCCCCATGATGGGTGCAGTAAGTATGGGAATTGATCCCTGGGAAGACCGATCATCCCTGGGTTCCAGGTCAAATTCCTGCTGGAGTACCCCGAGTGTTCTGTCCTTTGAACCGTCGTTCACTACAATTACTTCAAAATCTGGGTACTCCAGGTTCAACAAGGATTGTACACTCTGTACAATGGTGGTTTCTTCATTGTAACCCGGAGCTATGATGCTTACCTTGGGCAGGACACCGGGCTTGGCAAAGAAACCAGACTCCTGCCAGTGGTGAACCCGGTTCTTTTTTGATGCGCTAACCATGGAAATCACCAAAAAAACCAAATAGCTACCATTTATGGCGAGACTGTACCCGATAAAGGACCGTTGATAGAACACAAGAAAGGCCTCAATACCCCCGGTAATGGCCCCCAGGGAAACCAGTAGGGCGAACAGAGCCGGTAGTAAACTCAGTGTCCCCAGTGCCAGTAGTGAGAGAAGAATTCTGTCGGACCAACCCAGCCGCTTACGGGAAAGGACCGGTGGTTCGGGATTCCCTGTGATTCCGAGGCTTTCTTTTGCCTTTGGCCTAAGTAGGCGGCGGCAGTCTTGCGCGAAATCGGGGTCTTCGATCATAGCTTGGGTAATTACATCCTTTAGGCTGAGAACATCCTCTTGGGAAGACAGGCTGTTTATCAGCCGAATGACTGCACTACGGCGTTGTCCAGCGATGAGCACCCGAATCAGAAGCGCCAGGTCGGTTTGCTGGTATCCCTGGATTCGTTGGCGTCCATGGAGGAGGATATAGGAGAGTGAGGGCTCAAGAATTCGGGCGATTCCTATCGCCCGGCGAAATCCTACGTGGCTGGCGTCCCTTGAGGTTTCGGGGATGGGCGCTATAGCCTGGCGGAGCCGGACTATAAGCTCAGTAAGCAGGCTTGGATCTCGACGAATATAAGCGGTAAAGGATCCTGCAAGCAGATCGCTAAGCTCTGGAAAACTCAGCCAGCCTTCCAGGGTCTGCCAAGAGGGTCTGCCTTGGCTCCTCAGCAGGGCCTTGACCCCGATACGCCGCACCTCGGCAGAAAATAACGCCTGGTTGGGTGTTTCTGAAAAGATCCAGGGATGAAACTGCCCGCACATGAGTGCCGCATTTCGGTGTACCTCACGCGCCGGGTACAGCAGCAGGGGAATGAGATAACTTCGGGCCTCTTCGGGGGTACAACAGGGTATTCCCACCACCCCTATCCGTTTTGCCAAGGGGGTGGGGGGGATCTGCTGGCGGCGATACCACCGGTAGGCGGTTTGGGGGCAACCTTCTAAGAGTCGGGCCAGCCGGGTCTGCCACCGTTCCGGGGCTTGGGAAAACCGCTGGTGAAGGCGATCAATGTCAATACTCTGCATATCTCCTGAATCAACCAAAACGCTCGTAATCCGTATAAGTAATGACCACGGTCCTTGAGTTTGTTCTACTACCTGTCGAGCTATCCGGACCCGGTCTTGCCGCGGTAGGAGCACTAGGAGGGCAGCGGCTTCCCGTGGTCTTGTGTAGCCTCTGGAGTAAAAGAGTTTTTCTATTCTCTGGGTGAATGTGTCGCCCAGGGTTGAAACAGGCAGCCTGATGTGGTCTCGTATCCGGCTGAGAAATCGATTCCTCCCTTGTTGTGATGGAGAGTATTTGGGCAGGCTACCCAAGTCACGGTTCGCCATAGCCTGAGCGATCTGGGAAAGTATCCTACTCTGTCGAAGGTAGAGCCCCCGGGATGTTGATTTCGAGATGATTAGTCCTACAAAACCGGCAACATTTAGTACTATGAAGGAGGCTGTCAGGATGTATTCCAGGGTACTAAACATGGCTGACGCCTCCGGTCAGGTGGGTAATCAGGCCTGGCAACTCCTCGAGAATCAACGGCTTTCGGAGGATGGAAAAGATTCCCCGGCGGTGAAGCTCTACAACCACATTCTCTGAAAGTTCGTGGCTCATAAGAATAACCGGTATTCCTGAAGTCTCCGGGCGGCTCTCTAGGCTGTCATAGAGGGTTATGATGTCAGTACCCGAATGGTACAGCTCGCTGAGAATTATATCGGGTTTAAAGGTCTCAATTTCAGGAATAATGGTTTCGGCCCGGAACTCGGTACGGCACTGAAACCCCCGGTTAGTTAGATAGGTGGTGAGCATTCGTGCTACTAGGGATTCTGATTCCAGGATTAATACCCGGATGGTAACCTCCGACGCCGCAATATCCGCGGTTTCCAGGTCGCCGGTACTGGTTTTGTCCCCACCCTGGCGGATGGCGGATTCGAGTCTGGCAGCTCCCAGGGTTCGGAGGCTTTGTACCGGATCTCCAGCCCGATGCTGGACCTGAGATGTCTGGATCACCCCGGCTGAACACGTAACTGGCCTGATGAATGCTCCGGATTCCCTAACCTCCCGCCGGATGGTATCCGCCAACCCTGCAGCCTCAGCCACACCGCAATGGGGAACAAGTAGTCCGCAAACCGGTCCGGCAAGGCGAAAGACCATGGCCGTTTCGGGTTTCTCGCTCCGTATAATGTGGGCGAAGGACCGAATAGCAGCATTACCTTCCTCATACCCAAGTTGGGAATTAATAGCTGTGAGATTATCCAGGTGCAACAATATGACTGTACCCTCCTGGGGATGTTCCTCAACAAAGAGGGGAAGGTACTCATTAAAAAATTCCTCATTATACAGCCCTGTTGCCTCGTCCCGGATTCCCTCGTCCTGGAGTAGGATGAGATCCTCCTGTAATTCAAAATTCTGTTGCTGGAGGATCTGTAACTCCTGAATTACCCGGTTGAGGTTTTGGCCCTCTCCCACTGCAACCTCCCTGAGTTTGTCAGGCAGGGTTACAGTTTTGACCGTCAGGGTTTCTCGAATTGTAAGGGGATTCGAATGCCAGATGCTCCCATAGCGCGGGCACACCCGGTTGATGGTCTGGGGCTCATAATCCCCGGCAGGGGATAGCTGGCACAGGGTATCCACCCAGGATGGATCGGAAAACTGCTGGGTGTAGGAAGCCAAGCCCGCCTCCGCCCGGGGAACTTTCTGGTTCCTGAGATCCACATCAAAGGGCAGATCCCTGCCCATAGAACCCATTGCAGGACCTGAGAACAGGGTGCCCGTGGTTATATCCACCAGGGCTATCAATCCCTGGGAATAGCTGCGGGACAGGAGTATGTGGATTAATCTTCGACCCTCGGGAAGTACTATATTCTGGTTGACCCTGCTCAAGTGTCGATATTCTAAAGCCGGTTCATGGAGTAGTACGGAGGTCCGCCAGTGGCAGTACACCTCTGGCTTTTCCGAACCTCCTCTCAGACGGATCAGCTCATTCAGCCCGCCGGCCGCCCCGGGATCTTGTCCTGTCAGAGCTACCTGCCATTGCCTGATTTTCTCTGGAATCTCCAGGTGTTCAAAAAGCCGATCCATAGCCTGGGCGATGTCTGGGATCCCGGGGGTTGGGCCCGGATCTATCACCAGGATGGTGGAGCCGTCTACTACGGCATAGGTATTCACGGGGAGAAAGTCTTCTCTGCTCCATCTTCCAAGCCAAAACACATCATCGGTTATCATCTGAGGGCCGGTTCCTGGTCTCGAATTATTCATGCAATTCCTTTCCCGTAGGGTATCTACGGTTAACCTGGGTGAGTTGCTTTGTCAGTACCAGGCGTTTTTGGGTTGTACCGGATTCCAAAACTGCGAAGGAACTCGCAAGCTCCTGGATTATGAAGCGTCCGTACCCCCGTTCGTGGTAATGTTCCAGAGGATTTTCCGGTACATCCTGCCAATCGTAGCTGTCGCCATGATAATCAATACAAATCCACAGGTTGTAATCGTCCCATGCTAAGATCAGGGGTACCTCCTGGGAATCCGGGGACACCGTTTCGTTGTGGTCGGCAATATTCGTTAACCCCTCATGAGCGGCTAACACAAGTTCTTGAATCGGTTCCTCCTCATCCGGATGGGCTGCTAAAAAAACGGACGCGATGCCTTGGCGGATATCTGCCAAAGCTGGGAGGGTTCGATCCCATTGAAGGATGGTTTGATCTCTACCCCGGCACTTCTGATCCAATTGAATACAGATCACCGTCACATCATCGGTGAATCTTCCGCCGCTGTGCAATAGGGCTTGGTTAGATAGGCCGTGGATTAATTCACGGGGTGTCGGGGGCTGGTGTGTGACGACATCCATACGGCTGTGAAGGTACTCCTGGATTCCTCGGGTATCAAAGGGGACGTCAGCCTCGTCATCAGCTTCGGTCAACCCGTCAGAATAGAATACGAGCAGGTCGCCCGGATTTAGCGGCAGGCTATGATGCCGGTATTCTTGGCTGCCCGAGAAACCGATGGGCATATTTGATCCCTTAATTTGCCAACAGGTAGCCTTCCGGGAATCCCAGTAAATGACGGGGGGGTGACCACAATCTACAAAATCTAGGTGGTGGGGGTCTTGATAGAACCGAGCATAGTTTAGGGTTATGAATTGGTTTATTGCGATTAAATCTGGGGATATGCGGTCATTCAGGGAGTCAATGATCCGCGTAATTCCCGGTAGCATGGAGCTGACGTTCTCCGGGAGTAGGGTAGTACCGCTCCCTCCCTCCTGGTCAGTCTGAATGAGACCGAGGATGACCCGGTACACCTGGGACCGTGTTGCAGCTCCTAACAGGGACGCGGCAACACCCTTGCCCATAACATCTCCGATCATAAGATCCAAGGTTCCTTTCTGACCGGGGATGGCATCATAAAAGTCTCCGTCCACCTCTTTACTCGGGAGGGTCATACCCGCAAGGGTCAGGTTGCCGTACGTGATATCTTCAAAACCCGATAGAAGCGCCTTTTGAATCCGGGCGCTCAGAAGAATCTCCATATCCCGGGCCTCAACCAACTCTGTCTCTCTGGCCTTTTCAGCTGTTATATCCTCTACAATGCCGAGGTAGGTGTGTATGTTACCCTGGGAGTCCCGTCTTGGTAAGGTTCGTATCTGAACCCAACCCGATTCCTGGGTACGGACCTGGAGGTTCAGGGATATGTCTGTCCCGGCAGATTCGCTGCAGGTTTTTATAAAATCTTGCCGGTCATCGGGATGGATCCAACCTACCCAGCTCCAGGGGCTTGGATCGGTTATCTGAGGATGAGTTTTTAGAATTCCGGAGGTATAGGATAGAGGATGGGTAAGATCTCGAGAGAGTATTATATAATCCTGGCCGAGCTGAGAACTTACCAGTTCCGCGTCCTCGGCCGACAGGATTAGTCCAAGATCCTTCCAGAATTCCTGTATATAGCCGAGCACCGTATCCAAGATTACCCCGAATACTGCAGCAACCCCATCCCTATGCCCATAGGAATTTTGCCAGTACCCTAAGATTCCCCCTGTACTACCACCCCGAGTGTGGTGGAGTAAGATCCACTCCCCATCCTCTTCCGGCACCTGCCATCCCAAGCCGTGAGCGAGTTCCTGAAACATTCCTGGGACGGGTGAATCAGTGGAATTGCGTTCTTCTTCTGATGGAGAGCAGATGATCACCTCACCGGAAAGAACAATGCGCGAAAGAAAGTGGTCCGTTCCCTGAAATCCTATCAGGGGTCTACCATTGCCCGGTAGTACGAGGCCCCACTGGGGATTATTCTCTGGATAGGCATAAAGCCCGAGTTGCACACATTGGAGAGCGTTTCCCATCTCCCGTATGAGCTGATCCATGATCTGAAGGGTTTCCCGCTCCGCTTGGCGGCCCATGATGCTACTGAGTTTCGAGATATTCTGCCAAATCCTACCCGGTGATACCATCCAGGGCGCTCCTGCGGTCAGTATAGACCGGTGCCATTTGATTCAGCCGGACGATCTTAAAGAGTGTGGCTACTGCACTGCTTTGTGCGGTTACCGCCATACTTCCCCCAGACTGCTTAACCTGGCGTATGCCCCCGAGAATTTTTCCCAGACCTGAACTGTCAATGAACTGAACCTTTTCCAGATCCAGAAGAAAGGGTTTTCCGGGGTAGGTTTTTAATGCCTCGGTTATCCCGGCTGTGAGGGTTTGTTGAAACTGAAGAGCGACCGAGGCGTCGATCTGGGATAGTTGTGGTTCTAAAACTACAACACCGTTTTGGATTACAATGTTCATACACCTAGTATAGGGGGGTATACCGGATATCTTCAATGATAATCCCTAGGGCCCCGTCATTCTCAGGGGGCTGACCCTGGAAGAACCAAAGATTGGTGTGCAGATGAGGGGTTGCGGGAACGGGGACAGGATTTCCAGTGATGGTTTTTTTCCAAATCCAGGATTCGCTGTCCTGAGTTTCTTCAAGATGTACTGAAAAATCCACCTTACCCGGGTGCCATTGAAACTCTAGGACGAAGGTTCCCCACTGGCGTGGAGGTAATGTTGAGATGGAATTACCTTCCTTGGAGCTTGGCTGGATCGAAACGTGCACCCAGGGAGTTCCTGGGGAGCCAAAGTAGCCCAGTTCAATATCGATTTCTGAATGGTACTGGGATGGGTTTTGGTCATAGGTAAAAAAGCCGAAAATCAACCGACTATCCAGCCCCGGTTCGTCAATCCGGAGGCGGATCCGATAGGAACCATAGCCCACGGGCTCTTGGCTGATTATCTCGGTGGAGAACCATCGGTTCCGGGAGGGGTGTTTTACCGCGGATAGCTGCAACTCATTTCGTTGAGATTGCTGGATACCCTCTATTTCTTGAGGCATTAACAAGGCCACACCGTCCCCATCCATAAAATAATTGGGTCCTGGACCCTCCTTCCCCTGGGATCGTCGAACCGTCCATTGAGTACCTGCAAAGCTGATTGTACGTTCCTGGGTATACGCCGGTTCCACGGTACCTCCAAGAAGACCAACAACTGCCAGAACGAAAGTGATAAGTCTAACCTTCTGGTTCCCCTGTACATCCATGGGTTATGACTCCCCGGTTAGGCTTATCTGGTGTGTTTGGAAGTGTACTCTGCCCTGGCGATACTCCCGAGTGTACTGGTACCCCAGGCGCCACCCGTCCCAAGGCTTGATGCCGAAGCCGCCGAATACCGATACCTTGGTTTGAGGACCCTCCGCTCGGGGCAAAATTGATCCGAAATTTCCTCCGGCTGTTATATCAAGCCAAGAAACGGGAGCGAGTCGTACCCAACCGGCAACAGTGAGGTCTGTGGGCTCCAAGGCTGAGAATCCGGCGTATCCGCGTAGGGTCGCATTCAACCAAGATAATCCCGTAAGGGTGGCCCCACCGCTTACCAGGAGGCTTCTGTTGCCTTGGGGAATAAAGTCCCAGCTCCCGGAAAGGGATGCCATGAGGTAATACGTAGCTTGTTCAAAGAAGAGATCCATGTACAACTGGTTGTGTACAATCCTTTCGGAACTCAAGCCGATTCCCCAACGGGCGGTAGAATAAAATGGTCCGCCCCACACCCACAGAGCCCCCATTTCCACGGTATGGCGGTACCAATTCCCCCGGTCCGCTCTAGCTAGGGATGTGTAGAGCTTCAGGCTGTTCACTGGAATGTATACATATGCCAGATTGTCGCTGAATACTATTCCATCGTCCTTGGGCATTAAGTCCTGGGTTATGCCGAACTGTACCTGCCCGATAACCGGACTGGTTCCCAGAGCTATGCATGCGGTCAGAACCAATACATACATCCGGGATCGATACCTATTCAAAAGTGACCCCCTGTGTGTTCTTCTCGTATCCTTGTTCAAGTATGGGGCATGACTCTGGGATTCGCAACGTCCTGGGTGAAACCTCAGACCTCGTCTAATTCCAGGCTGGGCAGATTCCGGATGGTCAGGGGGTGCACCGCCCCGGGGCCGATCCCCGCCTCCATTCGGATCTGGAAGTCGGGCCACAGATCTCGGGGCACATAGGCCTGGATGGTACCCCCGAAACCCCCGCCGTGCACCCGGCTGACCACCCTGTTCTCCCAGGGCGGCTGGCTTGTAAGGAGTAGCGCCAGGGCGTAGTCCTGGTTTTCCCTCTGGTCTACCACGTTCTGCAGGTACTCGAAGGAGCTATGGCCTGATTCCCGGACCAGGGCCAAAAATGCCTCTATATTCGGTTTCCTAACGTGGGTTGATTCTCCAAGGCCGGTTTCTTGACCCTCCTTGGATGGGGGGGGCGCCATTGGGAATTCCGGTTCTTCCGCGGCTCCCCTTGGAGTAGCGCTTGTTCCTCCTGAAATACCGTCAGCACCCGCTGCGGCGTCCGTGCCTCCGCGAAAAACGGTCCCGGTCCCAGGTCGATTGATCCCCGGGGCATCCCCCGCGAGGCTCTGGAACATCCGGGTAACCCGCTGGTTCTCCTGGAAAAAATGTCCGGCCCGGCAGAGGGCCCTTCCGGGCAGCCGGGTGCGCAGGTCAGGTAGAGCCGTCCAGAAATCCCGGGGATCTATCTGCCCCAGTACCTCCCGCCCCAGGGCCTGAGCCACCAGTTTCATCTCCCGGGGAATGGCAGCGTAGTCGGCTGTCCCGGCGCTGTGGTCGCTTTGGGTGTCAACAATGCAGAGTTGGTACCCCAGGGCGTTAAAATCCACCTCCAGCCCCTGGATGCCCGGATTCTGGGGATCGGCGAAATCCAGCATAGCCAGGCCTCCCAGGCTGCAGGCAAGCTGGTCCATGAGCCCGCTGGGTTTACCGAAAAACCGGTTTTCGGCGAACCTTCCGCACAGCGCCCGCCCCACGGCTCCGAGCTTGCCGGCGTTGTAAAGTCTATCGAGGATGGTAGCCAAGAGTACCTCGATGCAGGCTGAGCTGGATAATCCCGATCCGGGCAGGACGCGGCTGTCCACCGTGGCATAGAATCCCCCCAGATTCAGGTTCTGATTGCTAAACCAGGCAGCAGTACCGCGGATCAGGGCTTCGGTGGTTCCCTCCTCTGCCCTTTGGGGATCAAGATTCCCCAGATCGAGATGGTATTCCCGGTTCAGGGTGGTGCTCGTCAGGATGCAGCGCAGATCACCCGTGCCCAGGGGGGTAACGGCGGCCACGGCGTCCAGGGTTACCGAACCGGCCAGCACCCGGCCGTGGTTGTGGTCGGTATGGTTTCCCCCGATTTCCGTGCGCCCCGGGGTGGAAAAGAGGCGGATCTCCCCCGCGGCGCCGAAGCGGTCCCGGTGGCGGGAAACAAGGTCCGCATACCGCCTGCGCTGCCCGGCCGTCTCATCGTCTGGGTAGAGCCGTTGCAGGCTTTGATCCAGGGTGCCCCGGGTTATGTAGGTTTCCAGGTCCTGGGGGGTTCGGGGAATCGACATGGTGGTTATCCTTTCGGGGTGGAATTGTTAGGGTGATTCGAATGCTCCCGGTAGTGCACCTCCTCCTGGGACCGGAGAATTTCAGCACTCTGCTCCGGGGTTATATCCCGTTGGGGCATCGCCAAAAGCTCATACCCCACCATAAACTTTTTCACATCAGCACTGCGCAGCAAGGGCGGCAGGTAGTGCATATGAAATGTCCAATGGTCCATATTCCCCGAGTTTACCGGGGCCTGATGCAGACCCATGGAGTAGGGGAAGTCGGTTTGAAAGAGGTTGTCATACCGGATACCCAGGCGGCGGATAAGGTCAGCCAGGGCGGTAATCTGGGATTCGGTACATTCCCGGATGTCCCGGATCTGGGTTTTCGGCAGCACCATGGTTTCGTAGGGCCAGACAGCCCAGTAGGGAACCAGGGCTGCAAACTCATCGTTCTGGCAGACAATCCGTTCCCCGGTTTCCAGCTCCCGGGCCAGGTAATCCATGAGCAGATTGCTGCCGTGTTCTCCGCGGTAGGCCCGCTGTCTACTGTCCTCCCTGGCCGGGATGTCCGGCAGGCAATCCTCTGCCCATATCTGGCCGTGGGGATGGGGATTTGAGCATCCCATGGTACTGCCGTGGTTTTCGAAGATTTGAATGTGGCGGATCCACCGGTGGCCTGCCAGTTCCTCGTATTCATCCCGCCAGAGCCCCACAACCCCTTCAACCTCTCCCTGACTCATCCGCGGCAGGGTTAGGTCGTGGCGGGGACTAAAGCAGATAACCTTGCAGATTCCCCGTTCTGCCTGGGCCTGAAACAACCCGGCTTGGATATTACCCAGGGGGGTATCGGCCAGAAGAGCCGAATAGTCGTTTACAAAGCTGTAGGTTTCGGTATACCGGGGATTCTCAGCTCCCCCGGCCCGGGTGTTCCCCGGACATAGGTAACAGCCCGGGTCGTAGGAGGGGCGGTTCTCCGGGACGGCGGATTCCCTGCTTCCCTGCCAGGGGCGTTTGGTCCGGTGGGGGCTGACCTTCACCCATTCTCCGCTTAGGGGGTTAAATCGCCGGTGGGGCTGGCTGTAAAGCTTCTCCATGCAAACTCCTTGTTCATGGGTGATCATAGTGCGCAAACGATTGTAACTTTTCATGCCCTAGACACCATCCCTGGGCCTGGTTCCCGGGATGAGCCGCTATATCTGGTGTAGGTTACAACCTTTTGCGCACTATAAATACGTATGCCAATGTACGCGTGTACATTATAGGGGCCTTTGGGAAATTCTGCAAGCCCGCTGGGACAGCCGGAAAAACCCGGGGACTTTTTTATGCATTTGAGCTACCATAGGCGGATGAAACCGGACCGCGATGCCGTGGCCCGGCGGGCCGGGGTCAGTTCTGCCACGGTGAGCCGGGTGTTCAACAATCCAGATTCTGTAAGTCCCGAACGCAGAAGCCGGGTATTAGCTGCGGCCCGTGCCCTGGGCTACCGGCCGAACAAGTACGCCTCTGCCCTGGCTCGGAGCGGATCCGGGCAGATTCTGTTTTTAGACGGCAATAAGCTTGCCGCCCACGACCGTCCCAACGCGGCGTTTTACGCTTCCATGTACCGTCAGAGTCTCCTGGCGGTTCTCGAGGTCCTTCAGGACAGCCCCTACCATCTGGTCATAGACGGAGAGTGTTCCGGGGTGCAGGGGGCGGAATATGAGGGCATTATCGTGTACGATGCGGATACCCCGGAGCAAATAGAAGCTCTCTCCGCTCCGGGATTGCCCTTGGTGTTCGGCCACCACCTTCGGGGACTGCCCGGGGGGCGTGCCTGGGGGTACGGGGTGGACAATGAGGCGGGAGGATTTCTGGCGGCCCGGAAGCTCTTGGATCTGGGCCATAGGCGGATAGCCTATATCACCGGCGGATTATCGGAGATTAGCAGTCATAGAGACCGGCTCCGGGGCTTTTATTCTGCCATGGAACAAGCGCCCCCGGATGCCACTCCGGGGTTGTTTCCCGGGAACCCGGGCAATCAGGCCCTACCCGATCCTCGGAAGACCCAATGCAGCCTTCTTGAAGTAGAGGTGGGACCCCGGGGAGGAAGACAGGCGGCTAGGGATCTCCGATCCCGTATTCAGCGGGGGCAGATAACCGCCCTGGGGGTGGTTAACGATGTAACCGCTTTCGGACTGGTTCAGGAGTTGCTGACCCTGGGGATCCGGATACCCCGAGATGTATCAGTTATCGCCTTTGATAATCTGCCCATTTTGGATCTGCTGCCCCTGCGGCTGGCGACCTTGGATCTCTGTCTGGCCGAGGTCTACCGTAAGGCCGGCCAGGGGCTGAGGGACCGAATTCGCCGGACTGTCCCGGGAGGTTCCGAACCCGATGGCCCCGGGCGGGGCGCCGCAGATTTGATTCGCCCGGTGTACATTCCCGGGGATAGTCTGGCACCTCCGGCATCCGGGGGTGGGAGAGATGAGTAAGCGATGAGTGGGCATTCGAATCACCCCAAACAAAAACGGCTGGCCTCCCTCACCCAGGACCCCGTTGGACCTACTCTGTTAAAAATGGTGGTCCCCCAGATGGTTGGGGTGTTCGGGCTGGTGGTCTACCATTTGGTGGATACCTACTATGTGGGACAGCTGGGGACCCTGGAGCTGGCAGGGGTGAGTTTTACCTTCCCAGTGGTTATGGTGGCCGGATCTTTGGCCCAGGGGATTGCCCAGGGGGCATCGGCTTGGATCAGCCGGGCTATCGGGGCCCAGAACGGGGAGCGGGTTAAACAGCTAGCTCTCCACGCCCTGGTCCTGGCCTTTGTGCTCAGTTGTGTGGTGAGTATAGCCGGTATTCTGACTATCGACCCGCTGTTCCGCCTTCTGGGGGCGGATGATGAAACCCTGCCCTTTGTCCGCCAATACATGACGATCTGGTATTCCGGGGTCGGGTTCATCCTCATGACCATCGTCGGAAACAATATTATCCGCTCCACTGGAGATACCCGGACTCCGGCTGGGATTATGGTGGCGGCGGCGGTACTGAACGCGGTGCTCGATCCCATCCTTATCTTTGGTCTGGGGCCCGTGCCGGCCCTGGGAGTGGCCGGGGCGTCCCTGGCTACTGTCGCAGCCAGGAGCCTGACCCTCCTGGGTGCTCTGTGGATTATCATTTCCAGGCTCGGGCTTGTGCAGATCCGGCGGGGGATGTGGTTGGGTATCAAAGGCTCCTGGAAGGATATTCTATCCATCGGTGTGCCGGTGAGTGGAACCCGGCTCATTGTTCCCCTGGGGGCGGGGCTAATCACCCGGGTGGTTTCCCAGTTCGGGCCGGCCGCTGTGGCAGGCTACGGGGTTGGTAACCGGATGGAGGTCTTTGCCCTGGCCTTCGGAAATGCCTTGGCCATTGTTATGGGGCCCTTTATCGGGCAGAACCTGGGGGCGGGGAAGAAACAGCGGATAGGCCAGGGCTTTTGGACGGCCCGGTGGTTCTGCCTCGGGGTGGGCTTGGTGAGTTTCGGGGTGCTGCTGGCGGTGCCCGAACCCTTGGCCGCCTTCTTTAACGACGATCCCGGGGTGGTCCGGGCAGCAAGTTTGTATATGCGGCTGGTATCCTGGAGTTACGCCTTCCAGAGCTTCTTCATGGTGACCGCAGCTGGTTTGAACGTTATGGGCAAGCCTGTTGCTGCTGCGGCCCTGGGAATTCTCCAGATGTTCGGTCTCATGGTTCCCTTGGGATTGCTTGGCTCCCACCTCTTTGCCCTGCCTGGGCTCTTCACAGCCATCGGCCTATCCTATTTCCTTACCGGAATCGCCGGCCACTGGCTCATTGCAAGGGTGGTACGGGCTGAGTTCTAACCTCAGCGGGGGTATGGAACCCTCGGGTTCCAATCCTACCACATGCTGCCACCCAGCTGTTCCTGAAATTCTGGATCTGACAATGCGTTCAGGAAGGATCCCATCATCTCCCCTGACTGCTCAATTGCCTTTTGTAGTTCCTCTTGGGAAACTGTGCCATCCATGGATTGGGCCTGACCGAGCTTGAATAACTCGTCAAGCTGGGCAGGGGCAATGCCCGTTTCTTGGGAAAGCTCCCTCAGGGTCTGATTCAAATCCCCGGCAGCCCCGGGGTTGGTCGGGGAGCTCTGGGGTACGCCCCGGGAATCGGGCCAGCCGGCCGCTCCCATGGCCTTCATACCGTCAAAGAATGCCTGGGTATCCAGGATTTTTACGGATTGGGTCGGGGTACCGTCCTGGGAACAGGATACCAATAGGATGATCGTCAAGAGGGTGCATAGATGGATGAACCGGGTTTTAGAGATCATGGTTGCTCCTTGTTTATGGGGAAAATGCGTAATCTAATGATAGAAGGTGAATAGTTCTAATACAATAGTTTTTTTTTCGGTGCTTGTGTTCAAAATGGTTTATAGTGCGCAAAGGATTGTCGCGTTCTCCCGGGCGGCACTACTCCTGGGGCTGGACCCCAGGTAGCTTCACTCTATTCGAGGTGAATATGGACAAGAAAAATCCCCGGAACTCTGGGGGTTCCGGGGAAGATATCCCCAAGGGCTGAAGAACTATTTGATGATCAGGTCATCAAGCTCATTGGTGTCGTCCGGACGCGGGGGACAGTGCTCTGCGAGTACCGACCCGCAGTACTCCAGAGCCTGGATGAGGGCATCGGTGAACCGGCGTTCCTTGATACCCGAGACGATCATCTGGACCGGTTTTTCCCAGGTACCCTGGGGTACCTTGGTATTGATGCCAGAGTCGGCATAGATTTGAACCCGTTTTTCCATGAGGCTTATGTAGATAATAATGCCGGTGCGGTCTCGGGTATTCCCCAGCCCGTTGGTCATAAATTCGGTTAAGGTTGCCTTGGCGATGGCATCATTCTTTTCCGACGTCAGTATCCAGGGGCGCCGGAATGCCGGGATGAGCTCAAATAACCCCGTCAGTAGGGCAAAACTGCCCAGGTACACCAGGGGGAAGGCCCATAGATCCAACAGTCCCAAGCCCCCCCACAGGCGGGTTGGTCCCCAGATCAGGAGAAATACCAGGGAAGCCGCCGTTGCGAGGATGAACACCCCCCGCCATTTTGCGGCTGCATAGCTGTCGCTCTGTTCCACTACCATGGGAACAATCTCGCCGGAAGTAGTATTCTCCATCCGGGCAACGCAGTCCCTGATCCGCTGCTGATCCTGTTCTGTAACTATCTTGCTAACCTGAGATGCCATTTACCAACCTCCTGATGCGCCGCCGCCACCGAATCCGCCGCCGCCGCCGCTGAATCCGCCAAATCCGCCGCCTCCGGAACCGAATCCGCCTCCGGAACCAAAGCCGCCGAAGCCGCTGGAGCGGTGTCTGCGGTTACTTGCCGCCATACCCAGGGCCATCCAGAGCAGACCGCTGTTGCCCCGGTGTCCCCGGTGGCGTGATCCGCCCCGGGCGATTCCGCTGATAATGCTGAATACGGCAAAGAGAATAAAAATTCCGAACTCAAAGGGGAGCCCGATGGAGCTGCCCCGGCTTGCCCGAGTTTCCTCCCCGGGTAAGGTTCCGTCCCCGGTATACTCACCCTGGACGATTCCTGCCATAGCCTGAACCGCATTAAGGAAGCCCTCATCAAAGTTGCCCGATTTGAACGCCGGAGAAATAATGTTATCGATAATCCGGCCTGCCATGAGGTCAGTAAGGCTGCCCTCTAATCCGTATCCTACCTCGATGCGGATCTTTTTATCTGCCTTGCTTACCACGAGGATGGCGCCGTTGTCCTGGTCGGCCGTTCCGATCTGCCAGGCCTCGGCCACCCGGATTCCGAAACCTTCGATGCTCTCTCCCTCCAGAGAGTTAACCGTGAGTACGGCAATCTGGGTGGAATCCGAGCGTTCCAGAGCCTCCAAGGCCTTGGTTATCTCCCGTTCCGTTGAAGAGCTGATCATCCCGGCCTGATCCACCACCCTGCCGGTAAGCTGGGGGATGGGGCCGCCGGTCTGGGCAGACAATCCCAGAACCGGCAATAGCGCCAGGGCGATGACCAGTACTCCTGTACCTAACCGTTTCATGCCTGCCTCCTTAGAACTGTACCGTGGGTGCTACATCGGATCCCGGTGCGGCCTCGAAATACTCTTTCCGTTCCAATTTGAGTAGGATGGAATTTGTCAGGGAATTGGGAAAACTCCGGATGGTGGAGTTGAATTTCTGAACCTGCTCATTGTACCGCTGCCGGGCTACGCTAATCCGGTTTTCCGTTCCCTCTAGTTGATTTTGCAGATCCCGGAAGGATTGATCCGCTTTCAGGTTCGGATAGTTTTCGGTTACCACCATCAACCGCGAGAGCGCTGAGCTCAATTCACCCTGGGCAGCCCGGAAGTTTTCCATGGCCTGGGGATCGTTAAGGGTTTCGGGAGTCAGTTGAATGGAACCCACCCGGCTCCTGGCATCCGTTACGGCTTGCAGGGTTTCTTGTTCGTGATCCGCATATCCGCGTACCGTGGCTACCAGATTCGGAATAAGATCCGCCCTTCGTTGAAGCTGGGCTTCCAAATCGCCCCAGGCACGGAATACCTGTTCCTCCATGGTCTGCATGGTATTGTAGCCGCATCCGGACAGCCCTAATACAACCGCCACCAGAATAAGGCCCCTCACTATTCGTTTCATTCTTCACTCCTTGTATTTCTTATGTAGTGCGCAAAAGGTTGTAACTTTTTACCCCGGTGGCACCATCCCTGGGTTGGTTCCCGAACTGCGCCACCATATATGGCGTAGTTTACAACCTTTTGCGCACTACATATTTCTTCTCTGCCGGGGATGATTGTAACACATCCCCCTGGATAGAAAATATACACTCGGGGATTACAAATATTCAGTTCAATGAATTATAGTAGGTACCAAAAGGAGGAATGCATGAAAAAACGGTTATTTTCTATGGTGATTTTACTCGTCGTAGTACTTTCTTCTGCCTTTGCCTTCAAAGGCTATGTAGATATTACCAACGATACGGGATACACCATCTTCTACATCTACGTCAGCCATCACACCTCGGACAGCTGGGAAGAAGATGTATTGGACGATGATGTACTCATGGACGGCGATACCTTCCGCCTCATACTCCGGGACTATCCGGATTCCGTCTTTGACATCAAGGTGGAGGATGAGGATGGCGATACCTACGTATTCTGGGAGGTCGATATCGCCGAGGAGGATATTACCGTAACCCTGGCCGATCTGGAGATGTAATCCCCGGTCTTTCTCGGGAGGGCGGCCGAACCGGCATCCACGCCGATGTGGCCGCTCCTCCGATCCCTTTCTTCCGACCGATTCGACGCAGTCCGGGTCGGTAGGGAATTCCCTAGTTCTTATCTCCTGCCCAAGGGGTTCTTACACCTCAGCCTGGGCCGGGGCTTCCTGGTTTTTTGCCAATACCGCGTTGATCTTCTTTTCGTCATACCATAGTAACAGCAGCATGCCCCCAAGACAGAACACCAGGGCAAGGACGGCCAGGAGCCGAACCCCCAGTACGCCGGTGAGGGAACCCTCCGGGGCTCCGATCTTTATAAGGGAGGGAAGAAGCAGGGCAGCGACGCTCTGACCCATCTTTTGCATGAAGGTCCGGAACCCGAAGAAAACCCCGGCCTTGTACTCCCCGGTTTCTATGGCGAAGGCCTCCGCCATATCGCTGACCATGGCATTGGGTAAAATACCGAAGGTGGCAATGGATACCGAGGCGAAAATGACCACTAGGAAGCCCTGTACCTGGGCGGGTAGGGGCCAGAGTCCGAGGAAAAAGGCGAAACCGTAGGTAATGCCGAAGATGATGAAGGCAATGATGAGCAGGTTTTTCTTACCCGCCCGTTTGGCCAGGAGATTTACCGGCCCGTAGAAGGCAAAGCTGAGAAGGAACAATACGAGGATCAGGGTGGAGTAAAACTCCTTGGGCAGTTCCAGGAGTACGGTGACAAAGTACACCATTCCGGAGTTGATGAAGGTCAGGGCTACCCAGTAGGCAAAATCGCTCAGGGTAAACCGGAGAAAGTTCTCTATCTTGATGACGGACTTGAGGGAGGTCCAGATCCCCTGGCTGCTGGGGACGGCGTTGCAGTACCGGCGTTCATCGATGAGTAACACGGGCAGAAGCATGCAAATCAAACTAACCACAGCAAAGAGTATGATTACCCCGCGGAAGGCGGCTACCGCCTCGAAGCCGAATCCCTCTAAAACCCCCTGCAAGGCCACAGACTGGCTACCCACCATGAACCCCAGGGCCCAGGTTACGGAGATCCGGGTAGAGAGCCCCAACCGCTCGTCCGATGTATGGCCAAGCTCGCTGAGCCAGGCGAAGTACGGCGTAACGTACATGGTCATGGATAGGTAGAACAACACCACCGTGATAAACACCCACAGGGAGTTAGCCCAAACGTTAGCCCCGGCTCCGGTACCGAAGGGGGGCATGAAAATCAGAATGGACAAGAGGGCGAAGGGCACCGAGGATATGAGCAGGAAAAACCTGCGCCGTCCGATTTTCGCATTGTTCCGGTCTGAGAGAACAGCGATAATCGGATCGGTGACCGCGTCAAATACCCGTCCGAACCAGAAAATGAGTCCGATGATGGTGAGAACCCCCAGAACGAAGCCTTGGACGATCATAACCGGGAAGACAGCCTGTCCGGCCTCCTCGGGGGGGAAATAGAAATACACCAGCAGGTTGCCTGCGGCATAGCTTGCCAATGACCAGCCGAACTGGCCGAGGGCGTAGATCCACTTCTTCCATCCCGGCAGGGTTTCTACCTGGGGCAGCGCTTGACTACTCATGGTTGGTTCTCCTCTTTTCGTATGAATAATATAGTGTGCAAAAGGTTGTAACTTTGCACCCCGGCGACACCACCCATGGGTGGAATCATTGATTGCTCCGCTATATTTGGTGTGGTTTACAACCTTTTGCGCACTAGGTATGAACTATGACTTACTTCTGCCGGACCGGCCGCGGCTCCGGCACGCGCCAGTGCCGCCTGGACAACCCGGTAGGCTCCATTATAGATCCCCTGGGTATGGGCAGCCAGAATGCTCCGGTTCATGAGCTCCAGAGCCCTGCCGTCCTCCAGCATCAGCCCCAGGAACTGGGCAGCATCCTGGGGACGCCGGCATTCCGGAGTGCTGTCTCCCAATTCCGCTCCATGGATGGCTCCCCAAGCCTCGTGCCCCCCGATTCTCCGGATCATGAGCTTGGGAATGGGGTAGAAGGACAGCTCGCTGGGTTTGGTAACCAGGACATCGCAGTGGGGCATGAGGCTGTTGGTGAGGTACACCCCGGAATAGATCTCCGGGCTGTAGTATACCCTGTGGATGCCCGATCCTGGGGGCGTTTCGGAAGAACGGCCCTCCATCAGCTCGGCGGATATGTTCATGTCTGCCAGTCCTGCCGCTACCTGGTCCCGGACTCCCCGGTGATCCCCCACATTGATATGCAGCTCGATCCGCCGCGATCGTACCGCTTCGGCTACCCGGTCGATAAGCTGTAAATAAAAATCCGCCTGGGCTCCGGCCCCGCCCACGGTCATGAGAAGCCGCAGGGGTTCATGGTTCTTCAGCCGCTCCAGCCGTCGAGCTGTGGAGTCTTCCAGGGTGGAGACCAGTTCATTATCGATATAATGGCCGGTATATAGGACATCATCCCCCGGCATGGGATGCAGAAGCTGCCCGGGACGGGGGCCCATACCCCGGAGGCTCCGGTACCCCCAATAGGCATGGGGGGTCTGGACGGTGTGCAGGCTGCCCTGGGCCAGGTGCAGCGCCATAGGCCAGTTATCGGGAACAACATTGACCACCCCGGTCATACCGGCGTGAATCGCTGCCTGGGCGGGCCACACATGGGTAGCCACCACCGGCACATCCTTGGGCAAACCCTCCCACACCGGTGCATAGAGTCGGGCGGTTTCCTGATCGATGGCATTGTAACTGAGTTTTCGAAACGCCTTGCTGTTCAAGGGCTCCCAATACAGCCGGTTGAACAGGGCCGAGCGCTGGGAAAGCCTGCTTCCCAAGGAATACAGACTGTTCAGATGGCCGATAACCTTCCCAGCGGTGGTCTGGGTCTGGGCATGAAGGTCGAACCAGTAGGGCACCAGCCCCTGGGAAGCCGCAGCCGAGGCTATGGCCATAGAAATCCGGAAGTGACCGTAGCCCATCCGGATGGTTCCGATAATGATAGGATGAGGTTTCAAGGTGATTCGACTGTCTCCGGGTTCTGCAGCAATTCCTGTGCATCCCCATAGCTCCCCTAAAACCGGCAGGGGAGTGCAGCGTAACCCCAGGGGACCGTCCTGACCGAATTTCCGGGCAAAGCGCCGCCGGGTATTCCGTGCCCGGCGTGTTACTCGGTGAGAGACAGGGTTTCCGAAAATATGGGTTGGGTTTTCCATGGGATCCTCCTGGCCCGGATGCTCTATTGACGGGTGATATTAATGGAGTTAATATTATTAACGCCATTAATACTTTAGGGCCGGTTTGCTGGGTTGTCAAGCTGATTTGATCGGCCCCTGCCCCAGGGCAGAGGAGGAGCCGCTATGGACCATTGGAAACGAGGCGCCCCGGGAGAGGCTGGGGCATTCAAATCATCCCATCCACCCAAACCCTCTGCAAAGGAACTGAAACGGCTGCGGGTGCGCCGGCATTTTCTGGATGCTGCCAAAACCCTTATCCTAACCGACGGCTTGGACCAGCTCAGTACCAAGCGAATCGGGGAGATGGCCGGCTACTCCTACGCGACGATTTACAACTACTTCGAAAACTACAATGAGCTTGTCTGTGAAGCGGTGGAGGAATTGGCTCTAGAGTGTGGTGAGTTTGTGACTGAAAGCCTCGCGGACTTCCCCCAGGCGGGAGTGAAGGACCGGGTACTGGAGCTGGCCCGGCTCATGGTTCTCTGGAATACCGAAAACGTTAACCGCTACTATCCCTTTCTCTCAACCCAGGTGGATTTTTCGTACTTTTTTGCCCGGGACGGAGAGCATTTTTTTCATCCGGCCTATCGGCTCTTATTGGAGGAGCTATCTCGTCTGGATTTGGAGACTTTGGAAATGTCCCAGGAGGACCTTGCAACCCTGACGGACATTCTGGCCTATGTGTTTCATTCCAAGCTGCATTTTTTCATCCGCTACGGGGTGCCCCGCACCCAGGTAGAGCTCCTGGATGAGGTGTGCCGGGAGGTAAGCTTCCTCTTAGGCCGGTTGGGTTAGATGGGGGGTGAACCTTCGTAACCTACGCCGGATATGGTGGGGCAATCCATGAAACGGTGCAGCCTTTTGCGCTCTACCGAAGCCTTACAAAAAGGGTGATCTCAGGCGCGATCGGCCCGGGATTCTCCGGTATTTCTGCCGCTCCTCGGGAACACCACCGCAGCTGCAAATCCTGGTCCCCCTAGGAGGGTGAAGCTGCCTCCTAATTGGCTCTCAGCCAGGTTCCGGATAATCTGAAGCCCCATTCCCTCGGGATGGTAGGGTGGATGATCGGGAGTATTCGAGGGGGCCTCTTGGCTATCCGGGGGGTGGGACAGACCCGGTCCGCTGTCCCGGTAGAAAAGGGTGTAATGGGTGGGTGAGGCCTCGATGGCGATGGATATGGTGCCCCGGCTATGCTGGGGAAATGCGTATTTATAGGAGTTGGTAACCAGTTCGCTGATGATAAGACCACAGGGTAGAGCCTGGTCCAGGGGGAGGAATATCCCCGTGCTGCGTACCTGAAAACCGATCTGCTCCGGGGTAGCCTGGAATCCCCGGACGGTTAGGCGGCAGAATTCCTGGATGTAGGTTTGCATATCTACCTGGTTTAGGTTGCCTGAGCGGTAGAGAAGCTGGTGGATCTCCGACATGGCGGTTATTTTTCCATGGATGTCAGAGACCAGGGCTTGAACCTCCGGCTGGTCCGAGGCTGCAGCTTTGAGGTATAGCATGGAAATGATGGTCTGCATGTTGTTTTTGGTCCGGTGGTAGAGTTCCCTGAGCAGGACCTCTTTCTCCTGGAGGGCTTGAGTAATGGTTCGCTGGTCCTTCTTCCACTGGGTGATGTCCCGGCTGATGACCAGAATTCGTTTGCCCTGGAGGGAATCGCCGGGCACGGCTTGGGGCACCGATTCCAGCCAGATCCAAACACCGTCTTTCCGTCTTGTCCGGTAATCGAAGTGGGGAATTCCCGGGTCCGCCCCCTCCTGAATCATCCGGTAATAGTCCCGGATCATAGGCTGGTCTTCCGGATGGATGGTTTCCACGGGGTGTGAACCCAGAACCTCCTGGGGATCATAGCCGAGAATCCGCTGGACCGAGGGCGAGACATACACACATCTGCCGTCGTAGTCGGTAATGGAAATGAGGTCGTTTGCCCGTTCACCGATAATCCGGAATTGTCCCTCGGTGCGTTCCAGCTGCACCTGGGCCCAGATTGCGTTTTCCACATACGTAATTACGACCCGCAGGGCGATGATCCAGCCGATGAAAAAGGTTATGAGGGTGAGTTTATAAAAGTCCTGGGCTTGGATAGGGTCCAGAGGCAGAAAAATCCCCTGAAACACAAGCAAAATGCCCCATATGCCCAGGGCAATTCCCAGGGTAAACCAGAGGATGAAGGTATTGCGCTTCATTTTGTACTGGGTTTCGATCCCTAATACCTTCCGCAAGGGATTCAAACGCAGCATGATGCCGGCGGTGAGTACCTGGACACAGGTGGTCACGGCGTGTTTAACGATGATGTTCAGTACGGTAGTGTCCGGAAGGGGCCTGTCCCAGACAGATAGCCAGAAGGGCGGATTGAGGGACAACAAGGGATTAAAGAGCAGCCAGAACAGTACCCCCCTCAGGGGAAGATACACGCTAATGAAGAGGATGATCTGCCGCGGGGGAGAGAAGTGGCGGCCTTGACCGTTAATGGAATGAGTTCCGGTTTGCGGTTCAGCCCCCCCGGCGCCTCCTATGCCGGAGCCGCGATGGCCTTCGGTCATGAGCAAACCGGCAAATCGGGGGAACACGGCCCGGCGGGAAACTAATCCGAGAAGCGCGTAAAAGGCGAGGGAGTCCAGGCTGGTAAAAAGGTTTGCATAGCCGTTACCGGGCCAGAGCAGGAAGGGAAACCATGAGCCGCCAGCGATGCCCGAAATCAGTCCCCCGGCTGGTCCGTAGGCGAGGGCTGAAACGATGGGAAAGAGCTGAGCCCAGACAAATCCGATAGATACATCGCTGACACGGAAGGATAGGGTGAGGGGTGTGCAGACAAGGCTGGCGATACCCAGCAACCAGGGAAATATTCGCGGTGCTTTGTTCCATCGGAGCTGTTCCATATTCCAAGTGTAGCCCCACTGGGGAGCTACGACCAGCTTTTTTCGGGTGCACCCCCGGGGTGCTCCCCCGGGATGCACCCCCGGGATGCTCCCCCGGGGCGCTGCCCGGGTGCGCTGCCAAACGGTCCCTACCCCAAGGCCGGGTATCAGCCCTGAGTCGGGTATCAGCCGCCGGTCTTCCTCCGGCGCCGAGGGCGTTTCTTCGGGCTCTCGGGGGTTCCGGCAGGGGTGGCTTGGTTCTTCTTCCCGGTACCCCCCTTGCCGGAGGAGCGCTGTGGTGTGGCGGGTGTTCTGCCCGGTGCCCGGGAGGATTTCCTCCCTTCCCGGCGGGGTACGGCGGAGACCTTGGAAGGTGTTTGAGCGGGGTCTACCAGCCTGAAATCTGCCTTCTGGTCCTCCACGGAAACCTGAGCGATGGTTACCTGTACTGGATCGCCCAGGCGTAACACCTTCCCGGTGCTTTGGCCGGTAAGCTGATACTGCTCCTTGTCCAATTCGTACCGGTCGTCTTTCATCTCGGATACGTGAACCAGACCGTCGATCAAAAAGTCCTTGAGCTGCACAAAGATCCCGAAGGATGTTACCCCGGAGATAATACCCTCGTAGCTTTCTCCCACCCGGGAGCTGAGAAATTGCATGGACTTGATACGGGTGTATTCCCTCTCGGCCTCAGTGGCGCGGATTTCCATGGCCGTGGAGTTTTCACAGATCTGCTGGAGCTCGGCTTCGGCCTTTTTATCTGCCCTGGGTTTTTCAACCAGGGCATACTTCTTCAGGAGGCGGTGGATCACTAGGTCGGGGTAGCGTCGGATCGGCGAGGTAAAGTGGGTGTAGGCATCGAAGGCCAGACCGAAGTGTCCGGTGTTTTCGGTGCTGTAAACCGCCTTGGTCATGGACCGGAGGGCGACCTTTTCAATGAGATCTTTAAAATCCAGGTTTTCGATAATGCCCAGCAGTTTCCGGTAATCCTCGCTTTCCAGCTCGCCGCCCGGAGTCCGGTAGGCAATACCCTGGGCCTTAAGCAGGTCCAGGAAGGCCTTGGCATCCTCGGGAGTGGGGCGCTGGTGAACCCGGTAAACGAAGGGCGGATTTCCCAGGGCCTGGACGTGCCGGGCGACAGTCCGGTTGGCCACCAGCATACACTCTTCCACTAACCGGTGGGCATCCAGCCGCTGGCTGGGACGTACCTCCGAGGGAATACCGTTGGCGTCCAGGGTGATTACCGGCACAGTGGCATCGAAGTCGATGCTGCCGTCCTCCTCCCGCCGGCGGCGGAGCAGAAGACTGATCATTTGCAGCAGGTGGATGGTCTTTCCCAGGGGATTGTGGGCGCCGTCCAGGATGTCTTCCACCTCCTGGTAGGTGAACCGCCGTTTGCTCCGGATTATGGTTTCTCTGATGCTGTAGTCCACCACATCGCCCCGGCTGTTGATCGTCATAAGGACGCTGTAGGCCGGTTTGTCCTCATCGGGCCGGAGGCTGCATAATTCATTCGCCAGGCGCTCGGGCAGCATCGGAATGACGTGATCTACAAAATACACGCTGGTGGCTCGGCGGCGCGCCTCGGCATCCAGGGGACTGCCCTCGCCCACGTAGTAACTCACGTCAGCAATATGAACCCCCAGCTCGAACATGCCGCTGGGCAGCTGCCGGAGAGAAATCGCATCATCAAAATCCTTTGCGCTCACCGGGTCGATGGTAAAACATAGTTCTTTTCGCAGATCAAGGCGGTGTTTTTTGAGCTTCCGGAAATTCGGCTCGGAAATACCCCGGGTGTAGGCCAGTACCTCCGGCGGGAACTCCTTGGGCAGACCCTTGGACCGGGCCACCATCTGTAAATCCACCCCGGTCTCATCGGGGTATCCGATCACGTCGGTTATCTCTCCGGACCGGCTGACCACTACCACCTGGCCGTTTTTCGCCCTGCCGGGCTTGGTTACCCGAATCGGCCGGGTAAGGGAATCCTCCTCGGGAAGGACCTCCTGGCGGCCTCCGGCGTTCTTATAAATCCCGACAAACTCGTTTCTGCCTTGGGAGACCACGGAAATAATACGGCCGATGGGATTCTTGCTCTTCGGCCGGGCAGTTACCTCGGCCTCCACGGTATCGCCGTCCAGGGCTCCGCCGATATTGTCCAGGGGAATAAATACATCCTGCCCGCCCGGGACAAGGAGAAAGCCGAATCCCCGGTTGTGCAGGGACAGGACCCCGCGGATCCTTGTTTTTGCGCCACTCTGGTGGCTCTGTTTGTTTTCACTCATGTGTTATCTCGTTTCTTCGTTGTTTCAACCGCCTAGGCGGTGTACGCCCGGGGAAGCTTTGCCTTTGTTAGTGCGTCCCGAGCGGCTGTGTATCCACGGTCTACCATCTCGTCGATGGGACTCAGATCGTGGTAGGTAAATCTCCGCAGATCGGGCTGAATGACCAGATCACTGGCGGCAATGCCTGCTGCAGAGGTTCCGGCCATGAGCAGCATGGTGCTGCGCAGCATGACCTCCAATACATTTCTGGGGGGTCTGCCGGTGTTCTCTGCCTCCCGGTTCAAATCCACCCCAATGACAAAATCTGCTCCCATTTCCACCGTTTGGTCTGCAGGAAGATTATTTAGTACCCCGCCGTCCACCAGCATACGGCCGTTGGATTCCAGGGGCACGAAAATTCCGGGAATTGAGCAGCTGGCCCGTACCGCCTCGCTGAGACTCCCCGAAGAGAACACCACCTCCTGGCCATTCACCAGATCCACTGCCACAGCCCGGAAGGGAATCTTCAGATCTTCTATTTTTTTGTCTCCGGTGAGTTGGTGCACCAGTTCCCGGATTCCTTCTGGTTTTACTAATCCCTTCTGGGGTAGGGTTAAATCCACCAGTTTCCGCCACTCCAGCTCCTTAGCGATGTGCAGAATCCGTTTCCAGTCCAGACCGGCACAGTAGAGGGCTCCCACCAGGCTCCCAGCGCTGGTACCCGCCACCACATCCGGAACAATCCCCGCCTCATCCAAGGCCTTGAGCACCCCGATATGGGCAAATCCCCTGGCAGCCCCGCCGCTTAACGCTAAACCGACCTTGCCCCGAATCGGCAGGCCGGATCGTCTGATGAGGGAAAAGAGTGTTTTATTCATACCTGGTCCTTGGTCTGGTCTCGGTTCTGGTTATGCAGGGCCCACCCGGGATCGGAGGAGCCCCGGCGGGTCCTAGGGCATTGTATCATGGAGTAACTGGGGTTACACTACAGGAAAACCCACGGAGGATCAAATGGCAGCATTTTTTGACCAGGTGCCCGAGGCGGTACAGCAGCATTTACGGGGGATTATAAGGACTTCCGGCTTGTCGGCTACCGACGAGTCACTTGAGCAGCTCGCCCAGGGATGGGTCGAGAAGATGGAGCTTTTTACCGCCCAGACCCTGGATCGCGACATGGAAGAGGTCGATGTTCTGCCCCAGGATGATGCCCGGGGTGCCCTAGTTCTGACCTATTCGGGATCTCTTATTACCCTGGGTCCTCTGGACGGTCAATCCAGGAGTGCGGAATATACCAGCATCGGTCTTCGCCGGGATGTACCCGATAAGGCATCCAAGGAGGATTCTCGGCTGGAACAGGATGTCACCATGGATGAACCGGTGGTCTTTACCTCCGGCCCCATCCAGAGGAGCTCGGCGGTGTATAAAATTGCCGTACCCCGAGGCGATTTGTCTCCCGAGGAGCAGTCATTACTCCTAGGGGATGCAACCCAGATCCTTACCGAAGGGTTTGTCGAGGTCAATAAGACCATCATTCTGGAGTAACCCATCAATCCTTCCCTCGATCCCCTACCGAATTGGAACCCGCCTCCCCCCTGGCCTGAGATTCTGAATCGTGTTCAGAGCCTTACCGACGGGAAGCAGCTTCCCGAGGAGGGAGCGTATCTGGCGCTCTTGCAGCAGGCCGAGGCTCTGCTCTACCACGAGGCTGAAGACTACCGGCCCCGGGATTCCCGGGGAGAGTCCGGGGGTCTGGTGGAGTTGGACCGGGAGCTTCCGACCCTGATTGTTCCGGATATTCACGGCCGTTACGGTTTGGTGTTGGCCCTGTTGGGTCTGGAACTGGACGGCAGGGGGCCGGTCTTGGAGCAGATTCATGCGGGGCAATTGCAGCTGGTATGCCTGGGTGATTATGTCCATGCCGAGGGACGGGCTTCCCGGCGGTGGCAGCTGGCCTTGGATGAGTTTATAGGGGGATTCAAACGCCATGCTAACATGGATGCCGAGATGCGGGAGAACCTGGTGACCGTAGCAGTCCTGCTCACCCTGAAAATCGCCTTTCCCCGGAGCGTTCACCTACTCAAGGGAAACCATGAGAACATCCTGAATGAGAACGGCAGGGGAAACCTGCCCTTCGGAAAATACGCCTATGAGGGCGCCATGGTGCTGGAATGGATGCAGCAGTTCTATGCTCCGGAGGTTCTGGCATCCTTCGCCAGGGTGGAGCACGGATATCCCCTTCTGGCCCGGGGCAGGGGGTTCCTTATCAGCCATGCCGAACCCAGGGAGTTCTTTTCGCCCCGGGAGGTAATCGATTACCGGGATAACCACTCCCTGATTTTAGGTCTGACCTGGACCGACAACGGGAGGGCCCGGGAGGACAGTGTTTCCCGGATGCTGGAGGAGTATCTGCCCAGTGATGAGCTGCCGGGTTGGTATTTCGGGGGCCACCGTCCTGTAGCCGAGGATTTCGCCCTCCGGGCCGGGGGACGCTTTGTTCAATTTCATAACCCCGGCCGCCGGCAGATTATCCGGGTACATGCCGGGGGTGTTTTTGATGCCCACAAGGATATAATCACCCTAGATAACCAGAACGAAGAAACCGCAGAAGGATAGGATATGGCTCAGATTCCCGAATCGATAGGCAAATACAAGGTACAATCCCTGATCGCCCGGGGCGGCATGGGGGAGGTGTTTAAGGCGGAGCATCCTACCCTGGGACGGCCGGTGGTCATCAAGCGCCTGACCATGCGGGGGAATCCCGGGGTCGTGGAACGCTTCCGCCGGGAAGCCCAGATTATGATCGACTTTAAAAGCGAGTACATCGTGGATGTCTTCGATCATTTCCGGGAGGGAAGCTGGTACCACATCGTGCAGGAGTACATCGACGGTATTTCCCTGGACGCCCTGATTGAGCGGGAACGCTACCTGCCCGAGCACATTGCCCTGCCCATTTTTCTGGCGGCCTGCCGGGCCCTGGACTACGCCCATGCCCGGGGGGTGGTGCACCGGGATATTAAGCCGGGAAATATTCTCATTTCCCGCTCCGGCCAGGTGAAGCTGGTGGATTTTGGCATTGCCTCGGTCCGGGGAGGGGAGGGCGAGGCGGCCCTGACCCAGGACGGCATGACCCTGGGTACTCCTTCCTACATGGCCCCGGAACAGTTCCACAGCTCCCGGACGGTGGATGCCCGGGCGGATATCTACAGCCTCGGGGTGCTGCTGTACGAGGCGGTTACCGGTAAAAAGCCCTTTCCCGGCAGCTTCACCCCCGAAACCCTGCAGCTCATCCAGCGGGGCCGGTACAGGGCCCCTGCCCGGGTAAACCCCCGGGTCAGCCCCTTCGTAAACCGCCTGATCAAAAAAGCCATGCATGCCCGGAAAAACCGGCGGTTCTCCACCCTCCGGGGCATGATGAACCGGGTAGAGCAGTACCTGGGCACCCGGGAATCCCATAAGCGGCCCCAGGAGTACGCCCCCCTCATTGCATCCTATCTGGCGGATGAGAATCCGCCGCCTCCCCGGCGGCCGGCGAGCATCACAAAGCTGGTTACGGTTTCTCTTTTGGTGGTGGGAGTTCTCGGTTTGGTATCCATGCTGTTCTACCGGGGGTACCACCGGGGGCTGTTGTTTCCCTCCCGGTACGGCGGGGTATCCATGGTCATCCAGGTGCCCCGGCAGTACGAGCTGCCAGGGTCCCTGCCCGGAACCATTCAGGGGCAACTCATCCCCCTTGGCCTGAATGAATTGGGATCCTACCAGCCGGAAACTGCCGGGGATCCCGGGGTCGGAACCCCGCCGGAAGCTTCGGCTGCCGGTCCAGACTCCGGAGCGGGGGCTGAGGACCTCCAGGAAGGCCGGGCTCGGGCGATCCCCGTCCATCTCGGCGGGCGGCCCGGGGCGGACGGCGGTTTGGAGTTCGTTTCCGCCCTCAGCTTTGTGCCCGCCGGGGATTACACCCTCCAGGTGGGGGTGGGCGAGGGGCTGGTGGTCCGCTCCCTAAGGATTCTGCCCCGGCGGGAGGCCGGCTGGAATCAGCGGGTCCGGTTCCAACTGCCCGAGCCTGAACCCGCCGTCTTGGAGATCGTTCCCCGGGTCAGGGACGGCCGGACGGGGATAATCCTGAGCCGGGACGCCAGGATAACCCTCCTGAAGGGGGGGATGAGTGGGGAGGATCTGGAGTTGCTCATACAAATGGCGGGGTACTTTAGTTCCCGGGTAGAGCTCTCCACCCTGGTAGGCCAGCGAAGGGTCATCATTGATGCATCCCTGGAACCCCGGCCGGGTACGGTGCGGGTTTCATGGCCCGGGGCCGGGAACGGCCGGCGCCAGCTGGTGTTAAACGGCAGCAGCCGGTACCTGGAGGGTGGACGGGATCCGGAGTTCCGCAGAATCCCCGCCTTGGAAGCCGGGGGTGAACTAACCCTGGTCCTTGCCCCGGGGACCTACACCCTGGGGTACCAGGAGGACGGGGGGTTTTGGGAGCAGGTGTTTACCCTGGAACCAACCCAGAGAATTGATGTGGTGTTAGCTGCCGGCCGGAACTAGGTACTAGTCCGAGGATTGACGGCGGAATATGGGAGGATGAACGGTATGTCATTGGTAAAACGGCGATTGATGATCCTGGCCCTGGGGATCTTGGCGGGGACGGCGGCTTGGCCGCTCATGGAGTTTCTCCTGGGGGTTCAGGAGCGCTTTCCCGGGTATCTGCTCTTCAGTCTGGTGAGCGGCGCCGCCCTGGGGCTCACCTACGGAACCTTTTTCGGCACCGCCGATGGTATAATTGCCGGGCGCTGGTTCCGGATCGCCCAGGGAGCCGGGGCCGGTGCGGTCCTCGGACTGGTGGGAGGCGCCCTAGGGTTTCTCTCAGCCCAGGGGCTGTTTATGGTTCTGGGTGAATTAATCTTCACCGGCAGTTCCCAGATCCGGGGCTGGGCCCTGACCCTTTCCCGGGCTTTGGGCTGGAGTATTTTGGGGCTCTTCGTGGGAGCCGTGGAGGGGGTCCGTGCCAGGAGTCTGAGGAAGTCCGGAATCGGTATGCTGGGCGGGTTCACCGGCGGACTCTTCGGGGGGGTGGTATTGGAGGCCCTGAGTATCTTGCTTCCCGGAGCTGCCCTGGGAACCCTGGTGGGCTTGACGGTGTTCGGGGGATGTATCGGTCTGTCCTACGGGCTTGTGGAGCGTAGTTTATCCTACGGGGCCCTGCGGGTGCTGAACGGTCCCTTTAAGGGGAAGGAATTTATCCTGAATCAACGCTTGATCCGTATCGGCAGCGATGCACGCTGCGATGTGTTATTAGAGGGGTACCGGGATGTGGAGGCTGTGCATGCCCTCATCCATCTACGCCGGGGTGAGCTGTATCTGGAGCCGGCGGAAGCCGGGGGCACTGTGGTGGTTAACGATGATCTGACGGATCAGCGGCTATTGAAGTTCGATGATGTACTGAAGATCGGAAGAGCCAAGCTGTTTTTTAAACAGGTCCTGGTTATCCTGGCGGTGATTCTGCCCTTGGGCATTGGAATCCCCCTGAACCTTCATGCCCAGGAAGTTACCATCGGCCAAGTGGACACCTCCCGGCTTTTGACCCGCCAGGAGGTGGGGCTGTTTTTGAGTATCCGGGATGACCAGGGGTTTCCGGTAAACCGGCTGAGCACCCAGGATCTGCGGGTGTACGAGTCCGGGGATGGTGAGAACTTCATTCCCGTACCCCTGACGGGGTTTAACACCTATTCATCCGGGGAACAGGGAATTGATTTTTACCTTTTGGTGGATAATTCGGGGAGCATGTACGAAACCATCGACGGAGAGACCACCCAGGATCCGGCTGCCATGCGGATGGCTCAGGTCCGCAGCGCTCTGATCCGGTTTTTGGATAACCTCGCGTTGCCCAGGGACCGGGCGGGTATCTACACCTTTAATACCTACATCGATACCCTGACTCCTCCGACGGATGACCCCGGGCTTCTTCGCCGGGCCTTGGGGGAGATCCAGCGGCCGGCCAGGGCGGATGGATACACGGAATTGTATGCGGCGATAAGCCGTCTTTCCGGTGCCCTGGAGAGCGGTCCCCGACGGAAGGTGATTATTGTGCTCTCCGACGGGGAGAATCTTCCCTACCGGTACGGTGAGGGGCAGCCCCATCCCCTCTTCGGCGACCGAATTTTTACCATGGATGACGGGGTGCAGGAGCTTCAACGCGCCGGGGTTTCCCTCTTCGCCGTGGGATACGGCCCTGTGTGGGAACAGAGTCTGGTTCCCCTGACTGCTCAGGCTGGGGGTGAGGTCTACAACGCCTCGGATTCCGCCGAGCTTGCCGGGGTGTACCGGGATATCCGGGAGCAGGTGCTGCGGGAATACTCCTTGAGCTACCGGGCGGCCATGATTCCTTCCCCCAGGCGTACTATCCGGGTTGAGTACCTGCCCGGGAGCGGGGCGCCCGGTGGTGCGGAGACAGGCTCCGGGTCTGCTGCGGCGGACGGAGCGGCCGGGCAGGGAACCGGCAGCGGTGCCGTGGCCGGGGGCGCGGATGCGGCCCGGAACGCGGATGCGGCCTGGGCCCAGCGGGAGTACTTCTCCGGGACTCTTCTGGGAATTCCCGGGGGCCTAAGTCCCTGGGTGGGGCTCGGGGCGGTGCTGGTCAGCTTGGCGGTGTGGCTGGTATTGACCCGGCTGCGGTTTTTAAACCGCTGGAAGTCTCCAAACCTTGAAATCTTGGGGAAGGGTAGTACGAGGATGTTCGCCCTGGGACCCGAGGAAACCATTATCGGCTCCAGTGATGCCGACGATGTAACCCTGGTCGGTTCACCGAACACCAAACCCCATCACGCTACAGTAGTCTACGATCCGGGTAAGCACCAATACACCGTGGTCAGTGAGGACGGCATCCGGGTGAACAATAAGAAAACCAGCCGGCGACCCCTGGAATCCGGGGATGTCATCGATCTGGGGGGTACCCTGGTTGTTTTTGACGAACCGGAGCACCCGGGACCTGAGGGCGACGACGCCTCGAAACAGACGCCCCGGAAACCCGCCACCTAGGAAACGAGCAACCATCCGAGCCGTCTGACACCCTTCCGGGGGATGGCTGGGCGGGTTATCCCCGGCTCTGGGAAGGCCAGTTGCGCAGAACCCTTAGGGCGGTCTGGCGAAGTGCCCGGGCCGCGGGGCTCAGGGAATCCAGGGCACGGTACAGAAGAAAGAGGGTACGGGAAGGGCTGTTCGGTCCGGAAATAGACCGATATGCCAGGCCGGTATCCCGGCGAATCATCCGGGGAACCAAGCCGATCCCCAGCCCGGCGGCAACCAGACCCTGGATTGTCTCGATTTCCCCGCTCTCCAGCACTACCCGGGGCTGAACGCCCGCACCCTCTAGGCTCTCCCGGATAATCTTTTGGAATCCGTGACTCTGTTTCATCATGATGAAGGAATCGTCTTTAAGTTCCTCCAGGGAAACCCCGGGGCCGGCAAGTCCGGGCCCGGCAAGATGGTGCCCCAGGGGCAGGGCAAGAATAACCGGCTCGGTAAAGAGGGTGTCCGCCTCAAGGCCCGGCCCCAGTCCCGCCTCATCGGTAATAGCCATCTCCACCTCGAAGTTCCGAAGCGCCCCCGCAAGGCCAGGAGAGCTTGCCTCGGTCAGTTCTACCTCCAGCCCCGGATGGGTATTGGTAAAGGATTGGAGCAGGGGCGGGAGCAGATATGTGCCTGTTGCCGGTAGGCAGCCCAGATGGATTCCGCCACGCCGCAGACCCTCCAGCTCCTCCATTTCCAATTGAACCCGCTCAAGCTGGTGGATGATTTCACCTGCCCTGGTGTGAAGCAGTCTTCCCCGGGCGGTCAGCCGGGCACCCTGGCGTCCGCGTTCGAACAGGACCCCGCCGAGCTCATCCTCCAGCTTGGCAATCTGGGCCGATAAGGAGGGTTGGCTTACATTTGCCCGTTCGGCACCCCTGGTGAAGGAGCCGGTTTGTACCACCGCTAAAAAGTACCTGAGTTGATGTATTTCCATAGGCAAATCCTATATATAATATAGAAACAATATCTTTTACAAATATAACCCGGGGGAGTACACTCTGTCCAACCATCAGCCAATGAATTGCAGGAGGTACGCAATGGCAACAGGAACATTGTACAACAAGGTATGGAATGCCCATGCCGTAACAACATTGCCCACTGGGCAGACTCAGCTCTTTATCGGGCTGCACATGATTCATGAGGTAACCAGTCCCCAAGCATTTGATATGCTCAGAGAACGGGGCCTGAAGGTAGCCTACCCCCAGCGGACCTTTGCGACCATGGACCATATCGTGCCTACCCTCAGCCAGTCCCGGCCCTTCGGAGATTCCCAGGCGGAACTGATGATGCAGGCCATTGAAAAAAATACCAAGGAATTCGGAGTACCCTTCTTCAACTTTGAAACCGGCAAGCAAGGCGTAGTTCACATCATCGGACCCGAGCTCGGGCTCACCCAGCCGGGCATGACCATTGCCTGCGGAGATTCCCATACCTCGACCCATGGAGCCTTCGGAACCCTTGCCTTCGGCATCGGAACCAGCCAGGTGCGGGACGTCTTAGCAACCCAATGCCTGGCTATGGATCCCCTCAAGGTGCGGCGGATCGAGATAAACGGCCAGCTCCGGCCCGGGGTTACCCCTAAGGATGTGGCCCTGTTTATTATCAACCGTCTTGGGGTTAAGGGCGGCATCGGGTTTGCCTACGAATACGCCGGAGAGGTTTTCGACTCCATGACCATGGAAGGCCGGATGACGGTTTGTAATATGTCCATTGAGGGCGGCGCCAGGGCCGGGTATGTGAATCCCGACCAAACCACCTTCGATTACCTGAAGGGCAGGGAGTACAGCCCCAAGGGCGCGGAATGGGATGCAGCAGTGGAAACCTGGAAGGGTTTTGCCAGCGATTCAGATGCCCAATACGACGAGGTGGTGGTTTTCGACGCCCAGGATATAGAACCCATGGTAACCTGGGGCATCACCCCGGGGCAGAGTGTGGGAATCAGCCAGGCCCTGCCCGATCCGGCAGCCATGCCCCAAGGAGGCGAGCGCACCAGTACCGAGCTGGCCTACCAGCATATGAAGCTCAAGCCCGGGCAGAAGACCACCGATATCGCCATTGATGTGGCTTTCATCGGGAGCTGTACCAACGGCCGGATTGAGGACTTGCGGGCGGCGGCAGAGGTCGTAAAGGGCCGGAAGGTCGCCGAGGGTGTTCATGCCTTTGTAGTCCCGGGGTCCATGCAGGTCCGTAAGCAGGCTATGGAAGAAGGTCTGCATCGGGTGTTTCAGGAGGCGGGATTCGAATGGCGGGCGGCAGGATGTTCCATGTGTCTGGCCATGAACCCCGATCAGCTCAAGGGCGATCAGATCAGCGCAAGCTCCAGTAACCGGAACTTTATCGGACGCCAGGGCAGCCCCTCGGGACGGACCCTGCTCATGTCCCCGGCCATGGTGGCAGCGGCAGCAGTTACCGGAAAGGTAACGGATGTCAGGGATCTGGATCCCGTCCAGGGCGTAGCCTGATCGCGGAAGATACAAAACACAAGGAGTAACACATGTCCAAGGTAACAGAAATAACCGGCCGCGCGGTGCCGGTGGTGGGCGATGATATAGATACGGACCGGATTATTCCGGCGCGGTTTCTCAAGGAAATAACCTTCAGCAGGATGGGGGAGTATCCCTTCTACGATGAACGCTTTACCCCGGAGGGGCAGAAGAAGGATCACCCCTTCAACCAGGAACAGTACCAGGGTGCCTCCATCCTGATAAGCAATGTCAACTTCGGCTGCGGTAGCTCCCGGGAGCACGCCCCCCAATCCCTGGTTCGCTGGGGCATCAAGGCGGTGGTTGCCGAGAGCTTCGCGGAGATTTTTGCCGGGAACTGCATCATGCTTGGGACCCCGGCGGTTACTGCTTCCCCCGAGGATGTGGCGGCCTTGCAGAAAAAAGTGCAGGATGACCCGGGCATTGAAATCACTCTGGACCTAAAAACCCTGGAAATCCGGGGGGCGGACATGATCGTAAAGGTCAGTATGCCCGAGAGCCGGCGGCAGGCCCTCCTGGAGGGTACCTGGGACAGCACCTCCTTGCTCATGTCCAACGCTGACCGGGTAAAGAAAATTGCTGCGAAACTTCCGTACATGAATTGGGCTTCTTGATATATACTGGAAGTTATGAATGTTATATCCAAAGATATTGATACCATAATTCCAACTCTGGAAAACTCTCGGCTTGGGGCCCACCTGAGCCGGGAGGAGTTGGAGATGCTGACGGGGTTCTGCGAGCTGCGCCACTACGAGCCCGGCGAGACGGTGATCGTGGAGGGCTCCATGGGCCATGAGATGTTCATCGTGGTGGATCAGACCGTAGTGGTGGAGATCAGTGCTGCCAGTACGGGAAAAAACGCCTATGTGGACACCCTCTGCGAGGGAGAGATCATTGGAGAGACCGCCCTGTTCGTGAATGCTAAACGCACTGCCCATGTGAAGGCCCCCGACGGCGCCAAACTTCTGGTGCTTTCCCGGCCGGGCTTTTTTTCGTTGCTCAAGGAGCGGGGAAAGCTGGGCATCAAGTTCCTGTTCATGATTATCTACGGACTAATCGGACGGTTGCGGGCTGCCAATGAAGAACTGGCTTTCGAGCGCCGCTCGGACAGCAGTCAGGGCGACATTGACGACCTCATTGCCGGAATGGTTCCGGATGATGCCCTGCGGGCTCTGGAAAACCTGAAAGGGAATGGTGACGGCTGTTGATAGACAGCTGCCACACTTGCCCCTAAACTATCTGCATATGCAAGCGGAATCTTCCCAAAACCCTGGGGATCCTGGTCAAAAACCCTCAGGCAGTAGAAAAGACCGACCGTCCATCTGGATAAAAACCGACCACACCAAGGGCCACGACCAGGTGCGCGATCCCATGGAGTCCCGCGTCCGGGATCAAACCCCTTTTGTTGATAGCAAAAAGCGGCCGTGGACCATCACCGTCCTTGGTGCAGGTGTGGTGGGCAGCCTGATTACAGCGGTGCTGCTGAACTCGGGATGCGATGTGATCCTGGTCGCCCGGCCGGACCGTAAGGCGGAGCTGGATCAGTGGGGTCTCATTGTCCACCATATGGATGCCGAGGCGCCCACCCGGTGGAAACCCGAGGTGCGTGATACCCTGGTCGGATCGCCTGTCACCGATTGGCTGATAGTAGCTCTGCCTAACCAGCAGCTGGATGGGATAATTCCCGACTTGGTTCGGACCCGGTATCCGAATATCCTTATTTTTGGAAATAATGGAGGGGGATTTGAACGCTTCCGTCAGGCCATGGGCCGGCGGGTTGCCTTCGGATATCCCGGTTGTGCAGGATACAAGAAGGGAGCGGTCATATATTTCCGATTTTATCGAGGATGGGCCTGCACGCTCTTAACCACCACCCTTGGGGAGATGGGAGGGCGTCTCACCAACCGGTTGATTTTTCTGACCAGCCAAATTCGCCAGGGAGGTTGGTACGCCATCATGCATAGCGAGATGGAGTCGTGGCAAATCAGCCACACCAGCGTCATGCGTCCCATCGTGCTGGCTCTTGACCGCTGCGGCGGTTCCTTGGAAACCCTGAGCACATCCTCTAATGAACTAAAACGGGTGGTTAAGGAGATTCGTAGGAATTTTTTCCAGCAGCTACGGGCGCGGTTTATTATAGCACCCGTCAAGATGACTGCCTTCTTTCTTCCCATGGGGATAATCACGCGTCTATTGTCCTGGTATTTTTCCACCCCCCTGGGGCAGGAATCGGTGGGGGGGTACCTGATCCGAAATCGAGCCGAGCTGGAGTTTGTATTTGCCGAATACAGTAGAATAACAAGACAAAAACAAAAAACGTCTTAAAAATAGTAGACAAAGTGTAAAAACATTTGATACTCTTTGAAAATAAGGAGTATTCGTATGTCCAACACAGCTGCAGGTATAAACGCTGCCTCTTCCCAAGAGGTTCTCCAGGGATACCGCTACAACAGTGAGACCGGGAACTACCAATGTCTATTTTGTCAGGCGGGGTTTACTGCCGGGCTTGTGTATCCCTTGGAAGATGGGGCTTTTGCCCAGGCGGTGTACGCCATGAACCGCCACATCCAAAAGCAACACGGATCGGCTCTGGAGGCGTTGTTATCCCTTGACCCGGCCATATCCGGTTTGAGTGAGGTTCAGCGCCAGGTCTATGGTTTGCTTGCCCAGGGTAGGAGCGATCAGGAGGTGGCGAAAATAACCGGTAAGGCCGCCTCAACCATTCGGAACCACCGGTTTTCCCTCCGAGAGCGGGGTAGGGAAGCAAAAATCCTCGCTGCAGTGGCCCAACTCCTGCTTCCCCGGGATAAGGAGAGCTTTGTTCAGTATCCCGACACCCTCAAGGTCCGGGACGATAGAACTATAATTACCACGGCAGAGCATGACCAGTTGATTGCTAAATATTTCGGAGGGAAGGACGGAAGCAAGCTGCTGAAGTTTCCAAAGAAGGAGAAGCACAAGGTGGTAATCCTTGATGCCTTACAGCGGCGCTTCGAGCAAGGAGTAGATTACAAGGAATCTGAGGTGGATGATATCCTCCAAGAGGCCTTCGATGACTATGTGACCCTCCGCCGATACCTCATCGAGTACGGTTTTCTGAACCGGGACCCCGGTGGCAAGCGGTACTGGCGGCCATAACCCCCGGGTAAAAACAGACCCTAGGAGGTTACCGCTACAGGAAGAACCTCCAGGGCGATGAGGGTGGAATCATCCTTAAAGTCCGGACTGCCCAAACTCATAAGAAATCCCTTGGCGAGGGCCTTGGCTGAAAGGGGACCGGCGGAGTTACGCAATAGGGTTGTCATCATCTGTTCCCTGCTCAGGCGTTTCTGTTGGCTCTCGTCCTCAATTAACCCGTCGGTCAGGAGGACAACCCGGTCGCCGGTCAGCAGGGGATAGTCAATATCTCGGTAGCGGCTGGACAGCATAATTCCCGGTGCAGGATCCTTACTGACCAGAGGAATGGCCGAATCGTCCCGGAGGACAAACACTGGAGGCTGCCCGGCGCTGCATACCGTAAGGGTATTGGTGCCGGGATCGATGACCATGGCTGTAAAGGCTACCAGGATGTCCCGGTTATCTCCCATGAGGGAACAGACTCCGCGGTTTAGGTGACTAACCAGGGCTGCGGGGCTGGGGGCATCCTCGGCGGGTTGGCCTGAATGATCCAGGAGGAAGCCCTGGTACAGGGTCTTTACCATCGCTCCCACCAAGGCAGGCTTTATGCCGTGACCCGATACATCGCCCAGAAGGATGAGCATACGGCCGTTGTCCAGGGGAACGATCTCATAGAGGTCGCCGCCAACCTGGTATTGATCCACCGGACGGTACCAGATATCGAAGCGGTACCGGCTGTCTTCGGGAATCTGTGCGGAGAATAGCTGCTGCTGGAACTGGGCGGCGTCCAGGAGCTGCTGTTTGAGCTGGGTTTCCATCCTGCGGTGTTCCCGCCGGAACCGGTACATATCCCAGGCCTTGATGATCTCCGCCTGGAGTTGATCCGATGTCCATGGTTTGAAAATGAGTCCATGGATGGATGCAGACACTGCTTTTTGCAGATCTGGAAGGTCGGCATACGCGGTTAAGAGGATGGTAAGAATCTCAGGAAAATCACGGTGAACCCTCTCCAAGAGGTCGCTACCCCGCATGCGGGGCATACGTAAATCACTGATAAGCAGGAATACCCGGTAGGATTCAGCCTCAAGGAAGTCCAGGCAGTTCAGGGAGTCGTCAAAGCCCAGGACGGCAAAGCCGAGATGGTCTAAAGATAGACGAATCTCCCGCTCCAGGGCTCGGAGCACCTGGATATCATCATCCACTAATACCAGAAGTGGCTTGGATTGGCTCTGTACCATTAAAGTCCTCCGCACTATAATTTTTACCTAAGATGGAGTATATAACATTTCTAATCTTAGCGCCATTCTCAGCTTTAATATTGCTACTGACCTTCGGTGTGGTTTTTCCTTACCGGAAGGAAGCCGTAGGCGAGGCTTTGCTCTGGTTTCTCGGGATCGTGCTCTTCCAGTTGGTGTCCAATATAACCGAGCTCGTGCTGCCGAGCCCTGAGGGAACCCTGCTGTTTGCCAAGCTTCAGCATCTCTCCCAGCTCAGCATGCCTATTGCCTGGCTCATTTTCGCCGCCACCTATTCAGGATACGAGGCTGTGGTGCTGAGGAAGCGGAACCTGGTATTCCTGGTGTTACCCCTGGCAGGGGTCATCGGGGCATTTACCAACGAGCTGCACCACTGGTTCTGGGCGACGGTGGATTTTCCTCAGATTGCCGGGTTTACAACCATGAAACCTACCTACGGTCCCCTTTTTTGGGTAACCGGGGTCTACTCCTACATCCTCATGCTCGGGGGCAGCGGCATTGTACTCTGGACGTTTTTTCGGGGACCCGGGCTCTACCGGAAACAGAGTATTTTGGTGGTTCTGGGTGTGGTGGTGCCCCTGATATTTAACCTGCTCTACGTCTTTCGGGTGCTTGATTTTCTCAGGAAGGATTTTACCTCCGTCAGCTTCGCTGCAGCGGGTATTTTCTTTTACATGGGCATCTATTGGCACCGGTTATTCAATATTATGCCTGTTGCCCGGGGACGGGTTCTCCAGGCCCTCAATGAGGGAGTGCTTGTGTTTGACCGGGATTGGCGTTTGGTGGATTTTAATGCTGCTGCAGAGAATTTAGTCGGTATTTCCGCCGGGAGCCTGGGCCGAAGTATTTCCGAGCTGGGGTTGAATGAACTGCTCCAAAACTCTGCTGCAGATCCATCGGATCAGCAGGTGGGCGAGGCCTTTCTCCGTGTCCGGGGGACCACCATCACTCCCAGTTCCGGAGGGGATTTGGGGTTCATTATTACCGTTGAGGATGTAACCCAGCAGCATAGTCTCCAGAGCCAGCTAGAGCAGGTAAGGGTTTCCATGTTCCACCAGGATAAACTGGCAAGTATCGGTCAGCTCGCAGCGGGGATTGCCCACGAGATCAACAACCCTCTGGGCAGTCTTGCCAGCGGGCTGCGGAGTCTTGAGATCCTTATCAATCGATCCCGGGCACATCTAGACAGTACTGCAGCTGGGGACATTCAGGAAATACTCCATGAAAGTGAAGAAAGTCTCGATCGAATTCAGGGTACTATCAGCAGTATGCTCAATTTTGCGCGAAAAACGTCGGCGCCGGTGGAGTTCTTTTCCCCGATGGCGTGTATTCATCAGACCCTTCAACTCCTTGGGACAGAACTGAACCAGGGGGTACGGGTAGATCTTCAATTGGGCAGTATCCCGGATATTCAGGGCGCTGCCTCCCGGTTAAATCAAATCATCCTTAACCTTATTCTCAATGCCCTGTATGCCCTCCGAGAAGGTAGGGTACAGGAACCCCAGATTTTTATCCGCAGCTACGCGGACGACCTGTTTGGATACATTGAGTTTGAGAACAATGGCCCACCGGTTCCTGAGGAGTTGTCGGATCAGATTTTTGAGCCCTTTGTGACCACCAAGCCGGAGGGGGAGGGCACCGGATTGGGATTATCGGTAGCCCGGGAGCTTGCAGGATCCTTTCCCGGGGGTGAACTTCGCCTATCCTCCTGCCAACCAGTGGTATTTCGTCTGCGGTTTTCCCTGGGAAGAGGTAATAATCAGTCATGACCATACTTATTGCACCGGACTCATTCAAACACGCCCTCTCCGCCGCCGAGGTTTCCGAAGCCCTCGCCCGGGGCCTGAACCGGGAAGCAGAGGCGGCAGGAGTACAGTTTTCTATTCAGGGGTTTCCCATGGCGGACGGGGGAGAGGGAACCAGCGGAATCCTGGCCCGGGGAATGAATGCCCGGGCAGTGGAGGTTCAGGTTCTGGATCCCCTGGAGCGGCCCATTTTGGCTTCCTACTATGTGAGCCCCGACAACCGGACTGCTATTATGGAGATGGCAGCATCCAGCGGAATCGAGCTGCTTTCTCCCGGGGAATATAACCCCATGAAAGCCACCACCTTCGGAACCGGGCAGATGATTCTCCATGCCCTGGAGCGGGGTGTGCAGCGGATCATCATCGGGATCGGAGGCAGTGCCACCGTAGACGGCGGTATCGGCATGGCGGCGGCCCTGGGCTACCGGTTTCTCGATGCCCGGGGTACTCCATTGCAGCCCTACGCAGCGAACCTCTCCCGGATTGCCCGGATTGAAGAGCCCGGAAACGCGTCTGCCCTCAGGGGGCTGAGGGTGGATATAGCCTCGGATGTACAGAGTCCGCTTTTAGGCCCCCGGGGCGCCGCCCCGGTCTTCGGTCCCCAGAAGGGTGCGGATCCGGAGATGGTGGAACGCTTGGAGGAGGGGTTGGGAACACTGTTTCAAGTATGGAAGAACCAGGGCATGGTGGCGTCGGAGCTGCCGGGGGACGGCGCTGCGGGAGGTCTTGGCGCGGGGCTTCGGGCCTTTGTAGGGGCGCGGAGTTCCTCCGGGGCCGAGCTGGTCGGAGGCCTTTCAGGGTTTGAGCGGGCCCTGGCCGGGGCACAGGCGGTGATTACCGGGGAGGGTAGGACGGACGCCCAGACGGCTTCTGGTAAGGTCTGCGCCTATGTCGCCCGTCAGGCACGAAGCCGGGGCATACCGGTGTTTCTTGTTTCCGGAAGCATAGAAGGCAGCCAGGACAGTCTGCTTGAGGAATTCGATCTTGCCATGAGTATCAGCCCCGGTGCGGTGAGTTTAGACCAGGCCTTGGCGGAAACCGGCAGGAACCTTGAGTACTACGGGCGGCTTTTGGGCCGGATCATCTTGGGGCTTCCCCATTACCGGGGGGGAGAATCCTAGGAGCGCCGGTGATATCTGATTTTTATGTGGAAGGATTGTAACGGTACCCCATCCGCGACCTTGCCCCTGGGGCCGGCGTACATTGAGCCCCGCCATATGGGGTGTATGGTATAAGCTATTCCGCACTACCTATCGGTTTTGTATCCCCTGTGACCGGATCTGTACCTCTTCCATGTCGGCCCGAAATCGAACCAGGTCTACCTTCCCCTCAGCCACCTCCACTCCCTCGGATCGGAGTTCAGCTTCTTGTTCCTCATACCCGCCCCCCCGGGGCAGGCGGATGGCGCCATCTTTCCCGATGACCCTATGCCAGGGGAGATTATACCGGGTGCTCATGGTGGATAGAATCCTGACCACCTGGCGGGCTGCCCGGGGGCTTCCGGATAATGCAGCAACATCGCCGTAACTCAAAACCCGTCCCCGGGGTATGGACCGGAGGACGGCAAGAACCTGAGCGGTGAAGGGTGAATGGTCGCCGGTGGTCATCTCTGAAGTATACGCCATTTGCCGGGGCAAACATAGCCGGGTGGAAAGTTCTTGCCAAAAACCAGGGAGAGGCCGTAGACTGTAGTGGCAAGGATGGTGGGAAAACCCAACAAACTAAAAATAGTATCCCCCCAGGGAGCGAAACCATCAGATAAGACAGGTAATGAGAGAGGACGATTATATGAAGAGCACCACCGAGGCGACTCTGCCTTTTTTACCCAAGCCGAAGACGGTATCCCAGACCAGTCTCGATCTTGCCCCCGAGATAATTCTCCTAGGAGAACAACCCGATTCTGAGGGGTTGACTGCCCTGGCTGAGGGCTTTCAGGTACAGGACTACCTTACTCCCCTTCGGCATCTTCCCTTGGATTCCCAAGAGGCCAAGGACCTGCTGAGGCTCGTTCCAGCAGGACCAGTCGCCGGGGGAGGAGGGGCGGAAGACTGTCGGTTGCTGCTCCAGCCGGGAACCGGGGATCAAGGTCCCAGGGTTCGGGCTGTTCTGCATCCCGGCAGCACCGGCGCTCTGAACCGGGGATTTGCCCTCATTGTACAGGCTGCGCTGTTTCTGAAGCACAAGATCTGGACGGTAGGGAACCAAGCCGGGTCCCCGGGACTCATGATTCAGGATGCTCCACGGTTTGAGCTCAGGGGATTGCATCTGGATGTTTCCCGGCACTTTTTCTCCCGGGAGGTGGTACTGGAGCTCCTGTATCACATGGCCCTGGTGGGGCTCAACCGGTTCCACTGGCACCTGACGGACGATCAGGGCTGGCGCGTACCCGTTGAGGGTTTTCCTGAGTTGACCGTTGCCGGGGCATCCCGGGGGCTTGCCTACGATCAGGCAAATCCCATAAGCCCCGCCGGAGAGGACGATCCTTCCCGGGCCTATACCCGGGAGGATATCCAGGCGGTGTTACACCGCAGCAGGGATCTGGGAATTACCGTGGTACCGGAAATTGATCTGCCCGGCCATATTCAGGCGGCGGCAGCGGTGGTACCCGGATTGGCCTGCGGCCATCTGGAAGGGAAAACACCCCAGGGGCCCTGGCAGGATGTGGGTATCAATCCCTGGGCCATCTGTCCCACCGGTGAACGGAGCTACCAATTCATCGAGAAGGTGATGGACAGCGTTTCGAAGACCTTCGGAAGCACCCGGATCCATCTTGGCGGAGACGAATGTCTGGGGCTGAACTGGCAGAACTGCCCTGATTGCCGAGGGTGGGTAGAGTCCCAGGGCATTCAGCCCCCGAACCGGGAGATTCTGGATATCCATCAATGGGAACAGCATCCCGCCCGGCGGGCGCTATACGGTGAGTTCGTACGGCGAATCATCGACCTAGCCGAACAGAAGGGCTTTGACCTGGAACTCTGGGACGATGTCCTGGAGGTAATTCCGAAGAACCATGGGGCCAAGCAGCCCGCCGGGGGGCAACCCGAGGCCGGTCAACCGAAGGTGCCGACCCTGTTCTGCTGGCATGCCGATGCGGTGGACCGGGCCCGGGGCCGGGGGTACCCCCTGGTTTCCTGCCCGGAGACCCTGATTTATTTTGACCATCCCCAGTCTCCGGCCCCCGAGGAACCCGGGCCCAAACACTTCGACCCGAACGTGAGTACCCTGGGGGACATCCTGGCATGGCAGCCCCCCAAGGATGTTGTTGGCCTGCAGGGATGTATCTGGACGGAGGTCATGGTAACCAGAGAGCGCCTGGAGTATATGCTGTTTCCCCGGCTCTGGGGCTTAGCCCAGCAGGCATGGAACCCCGGGGCTTCCGATGAATCGTCGAGGGGCGGGGAAAAACGGCCCCAATGGACTGAAGCCTGGGCCGATCTTTACGATGCCCTGGGGGTTCGGGGAAACTGGGATCGGGAGAAGTGGTAAGGGCTTCTCTAATAATCTGGTAGTGCGCAAAAGGTTGTACCATTGCACCCCGGCGACACCACCCATGAGTAGAAATATTGGTTGTTCCGCTATGGCTGGTGTCTTTTACAATCTTTTGCGCACTACATAATAATCTGGATATTTTATTGGCATGTTGCCAAATAGATAGACTACACTGGGAATATGGACTACCAATCGAACCAGMCCGGCAGMCCGGATGAAGGCTACCGGGCGCTTTTTGATGCCATGATCCACCCCGTTCTGCTTTTCTCCCCTTGGGGGCAGGTACGATATCAAAACCAGGCAGCCCGGAGGGTCTTTGGATCGGATGCGGATCTGTTTGTAAACGATTCTGGCCAGATTGGCGGCTGGATGGATGATCAGGGTAGACTTCTGGAGCCCGAACGGATGCCCCACCTCCGGGCGGCTCGGGATGGAAATCCGGTGACCAATCAACTCCTAGGTATTCGGCTTGCCGGGGAGCGGGAACCGCGCTGGTTTTCCATGGATGCGGCTCCCGAAGGAAGCACCGGCAGCGGGGTGTTAGCCGTGCTGATGGATGTTACCGAGAGCATTCGAATCACCCAAACCATGAAAGAAACCCTCCGGGAAAAAGACCTGCTCATCCGGGAGGTCCACCATCGGGTTAAAAACAATCTGACAATAATTTCGAGTCTGCTAAACCTTCAGCGGGATCGCTTTGATTCTGAAGATGTTGAGGGGATTCTCACGGCCCTGGATAAGGCGCGCACCCAGGTAACCTGTATTGCCATGGCACATCAGAGCGCCTTGGAGCCGAAGACCCATGACATGGTGCGGATGCAGGAATTCCTGGAAGGGGTGGTGGCTCAGAATATCGGCGACTACGGGTACACCGGGAGCTGGCGGGTGGATACTGGGGGGCATAGTATTTCCCTGGATCAGGCGGTCCCCTGCGGGTTAATAGTCAACGAGTTGGTATCGAATATCTGTAGGCATAGTGGGGCCGACTCACTCCAGGTGACGGTAGGGAGCTGCCATGCCCATAGGCTCTGCCTTTCGGTCCGGGATAACCGGGGATCCCTGGATGTTCGGGTGCTGGATACCCTCACCCGAGGGACTGAAGGCCGGGGGTCCTCCGCCGCTGATGGGAGCGCTACCGGTCCCCTGGGTCTGGGGTTGACTGTGGTGGCTCTTCTGGCAGGACAGCTCCAGGGCACCATGGTCTGGGATGTACGACCGGACTCCTATACCGAATGCCGGATTGAGTTTCCCTGCGGGAGTGAACAGGAATGAGACAATCCACGGTTTTAATTGTGGAGGATGATGCAATTTCCTCCTTTGCCCTAGAGCAAACCCTGGAGAAAGCGGGGTTTTCGGCCTCCTCGGTACTCAGTGGCGAGGCTTGTCTGGATCTATTGCGCCGGGGTGTCATTCCCGATGTGATTCTCATGGACATACATCTCGGAACCGGCCGTATGGACGGTCTTGAAACCACCCGGCAGCTCCACGACATTGTAGACGTCCCGGTGGTACTGCATACAGCCTATGCCGATCCGGAAACCCTGCGCAGATCCCGGGATATGACAAAATACGGGTATGTGCATAAGATTCCCGGAAACGGCGCCATGGTTGTGGCCGGCATCGAACTGGCACTGAAGCTCTTTCGGGCGGAGCGGGAGCTCCTCCGGCGGGAACAGATGTACCGGGAGCTTTCCGGGCATATTCAACAGCTCCGGGAAGACCAGGAGCAGAAGATCGCCCGGGAGATCCACGACGATCTCGGACAGTCTCTGACGGCCCTGAAAATGAACCTCACCATGCTGGACCAGGAGATTCTGCCCCGGGGCGCCCGGGAGATTCTGGATGAGATGGCCCTGGTACTGGACGGTACGATCCGAAAGGTTCGATCCATTATCGAGATTCTGCGTCCTCCTCTTTTGGATTCCGGATCGCTCTGCGAGGCCCTGGAATGGTACTGCAGGCAGTTTTCCGACACCTTCCGGGTGAGGGTACGGTGGATCTGCGATACCTTCCAGGAATCTCCCCAGCCCCCCCGGGACACAGCCCTGGCATTGTTCCGGATTGCCCAGGAATCCATGACCAATGGGGTAACCCACGGGAAGGCGAAATCCATTGAGGTAGAAATGGCCTACAGTCCCCTGCCTGAACCCATGCTTCTGCTCCAGGTTCAGGATGACGGAAGGGGCTTCTCCTTGGCTGAGGGGGGCTGGCAGGCCAAGCGTCCCGGACCACTCTACGAGCTTCGGCCGAAACCCCGGAAATACCATCCGCCCCAGGAGCATTTCCGGGGAGCGGGACCGCATTCAGCCAGGCCAGGGGGCTCGGCTCCAGGCGGCGCGGCTGGTCGGGGCTCGGGGTTCGGGGAGGAAGCCGTTGCTTCCGAAATCCCGGGGTCTTCATCCAGGGGGCGGCGGAGCAACGAAGGGACAGTATCAGAACCGAGGTCATCCCGGCGGTCCTTCGGCATCATCGGGATGGAAGAGCGCGCCTTACAGCTGGGCGGCTGGTTTATCCTGGATACCGCCCCCCGGGTGGGAACCCGGGTTGTAGCAGGAATTCCCTGGAGCCCTGCCGGGGACCGAAGGAGCAGTACATGATCCGGGTATGTATCGGAGACGACCACGAACTTATCCGGGAAGGATTCAAGCGCCTGATCGACCGGGAACCGGATATGGAGTGCTGCGCCGAAGCGGCGGATGGAGCATCCGTACTCCGACTGCTGAGCCGAATTGAAGCGGATGTTCTGGTTCTGGATCTAAACCTGCCGGATCGGCCGGGTTTGGAGGTGCTGAAGGATATTCAAGTTCAGGATCCGGCCCTGGGGGTACTGGTTCTGAGTTTTCATCCTGAGGAACAGTATGCCCGGCGATGTATGAAGGCCGGAGCCCGGGGATATTTGTCTAAGGACCGTGCCGGGGGGGAGCTGATCCAGGCTATCCGGTGTCTTGCCCGGGGAGAACGCTATCTCAGTCCTGAAGCGGCCCGCAGCCTGGCGTATGAAGACCTGGGAGGCGCTGAGGGTCCCCCCCATACCCGGCTCAGCGACCGGGAGTTTGAGCTCATGGTATTGTTCGCCGGAGGCCAAAATCTGCGTCAGGCATCGGAATCCCTTGGTTTAAGCATCAACACCGTCAGTTCCTACAAAAGCAGGCTCTGGAAGAAGATGGGTTTCACCAGTAACGCTGAGCTGATCCGCTACGTGGTTTCCCAGGGGCTGCTGTAGAACCATTCCGTGGAGTGGACAGGGGCTGTTTGGGAGAAGCGGTTCAGCTGGTGCCGTCAGTTCAGCGGGGCACCTACCAATGCCGCGAAAATTGCGGCACGTTTTTGCAAGGTTTCGCGGCAGCAAAATTCCTCTGAAGACATAACACTTGGATTATGAAGGTACTCATTGCCGACGATTCAGGAATGCTCCGCCACCATTTGTCGAAGCTTATCAGCCCCATCCCGGGGATATCTCGGATTGATGAGTCCCACAGCCTGTTCAGTACCCTCCAGCAGCTCCAGGTTGAGCAGCCCCAGGTCCTGATACTGGACCTTCAGTTGGGTGACGGTTCGGGTTTCCAGGTGTTGGAATTTTTGAAGAGTCGGGAAAACCGGCCCAAGGTGATCGTCTTTACTAATTTCCCCAGCGACCATAACCGGGCCCGGTGTCTAAAACTCGGGGCGGATATGCTCCTGGATAAATCCTTCGACCATAAGAGACTGGTTCAGGTTCTGCGGGAATACGCGCAGTCCCCTGAATCTCAAAATAAAGGAGTTGACCATGTTCAAGAATCTTAAACTCGGCGCCAAGATGGCCCTCGGCTTTGGGTTAGTAATCCTTCTGGTAATTGTTGTAGGAGGTTTAGCCATCATCAACATGCTGCAAATTCAGGGTGATTCCATTGCCTTGGACGAACAGTACATTCCCGAGGTGGACCTGGCGTCAGCCATACAGCGGGACGCCTTGCAGACCATGTACGCCATGCGGGGTTACTCATACAGCTTCGATTCCAGTTTCTATGATGATAATCTGACCTATTCAGCCCAGTTGAAATCTGGGATTGACCAAGCGGCGGCCCTGGTGGCAGCCTTCCCCAACCTGAAGCAGTTGGAGGCGGGCATCTCTACATTGCGCAGTAATACCTCTGCCTATGAGGGGTATGCCGTTCAGACGAAGACGGCAGTAGAGAACATACTATCGGCTCGTGAGAGGACCGATGTAGCTGCAAAGAATTTTCTGGATGCGGCCCAGGAATATTTAACCTCCCAAAGTACGGCCATGGATCAAGATATCCGTGGAAACACCAGTGAAGCTGATTTAAACGAGCGGCTTAATAAGATTGTGTGGATGAGTAGCATTATCGATACCACGAATAATATTCGGGTAGCGAACTTCAGGGCCCAGGTCACAAGTGAATTTTCCATTATGGAGGATGCGATTGGGGAGTTTCCGGGTATTTATGCTCAACTTGAAACAATCCGTGGTATCACACGACAGCAGATTGATTTGGATCGTCTCACAACCGTGCGAAGCGCCACCCAAAACTACGAACAGGCCATGCGAGACATTCTGGCTGCCTCGAGAAATCTAGAAAATCTCAATACTCTGCGTATTGACACCGGTAATACCGTGGTCGATGCAGCACAGGAGGTAGCGGAGGCGGGATTAAGCCGTACTGTCGAAGTAGCCCAAATTGCAGTTGACCGCGTGACCACCAGCATTACTGCCATCATCATCGGTCTTGTGATCGCCCTGGTCCTCGCCTTGGTTATCGCCGTGGGGTTAACCAGGATGATAACCCGTGCATTGGGCAAGGGGGTTACCTACGCCCTGGCGATCGCCGAGGGCGATATGACCAGGAACTTGGATGTGTATCAGAAGGATGAGATCGGTCAGCTGGCGGAGGCCCTGCGCACCATGACCGAACGGATTACCGGGGTTGTCCGGGATGTTCAGGGATCGGCGAATACCGTGAGCCAGAGCAGCCAGGAAATGAGCTATTCGGCTCAGCAGGTTGCTTCCGGTGCAACAGAGCAGGCCTCATCCACCGAGGAGGTGAGCGCCTCCATGGAAGAGATGGGGGCAAATATCGCCCAGAACGCCGAGAATGCCCAGCAAACCGATGTCATGTCCCGCCAGGTGGCGGTAAACGCTGAAAAGGGCGGCCAGGCAGTGGAAGAAACGGTGATTGCTATGCGTCAGATCGCAGAAAAGATCGTCATCATCGAGGATATTGCCCGGAATACCAATCTCCTGGCATTGAATGCCGCCATTGAGGCCGCCCGGGCGGGGGAACAGGGCAAGGGGTTTGCCGTAGTTGCCAGCGAGGTCAGAAAGCTGGCTGAGCGGAGTCAGAAGGCAGCCGGCGAGATTTCCGAGCTTTCGAAGAAAAGCGTGGATGTGGCCGAGCAAGCCGGCCAGATGATCTCCGGGATCGTTCCGGATATCAGGAAAACCGCAGAGCTCATTCAGGAGATCTCCGCCGCCAGCAAGGAACAGAATTCCGGGGTTACCCAAATAAACTCTGCCCTGAGCCAGCTGGACCAGGTTATCCAGCAGAATGCCTCCTTCTCGGAAGAGATGGCAGCCACCGCCGAGGGCTTGGCGGGCCAGGCGGAACAGCTCCAGGATGTGATCTCCTTCTTCAAGATAACTCGTGCTCAAAGCGGATCAACCCGGCTGCTCACCGACGCCAGGACCCAGAACCAGGCCGGCACATCGAGGACCCCAGCCTACGCCCTCTCCGACGATCATGGAATCCAGAGGGCAGTCGGATCGGGGAAAACCGGCGGGTCTAAAACCCAGGCCTCGGGAGGCTCCAAGGCCAAACCGCCTGCCGGAGAATCCCAGCCTCAGAACCCAGCAGCCCTGGGCCGGGAGGAGCATCAATCCTCCGATGCTGAACAGAAACGGGCCGACAGGCCCCGGACCAAATCGGAATCCCGGCCGGTCCAGGGGACCAAGAACCAGTCCAAGGCTCAGGGCAGCCAGGACAGCCCCCGGAAGGGGGCCTCACCGGCGCCAGCCCCGAAAAAACAGGTACCCGATAGGGGAACAGGCATCCACCTAGACCTGCCCAGCGGCCAGACCGAAGAGTATGATCTGGACATAGAGGAGTTTTAGAATGAACGACCAAAGCCAATACCTGACCTTTACCCTGGATGGAGATGAATACGCGGTGGAGGTTACCCAGGTGCGAGAAGTCCTGGAGATGACAGAGCTCACAAAGATTCCCCGGATGCCTGGATGGATGAAGGGGGTAATCAATATCCGGGGAAGCGTTGTGCCGGTAGTGGACCTGCGAACCCGGTTCGGCATGCCCGAGATTCAGCTGACCATGGACTCCCGGATTGTTGTCATGGACATCCAGGCGGGGGAAGACCAGCTGGTGCTGGGGTGCCTGGCGGACTCCGTTCAGGAGGTGATAACCCTGCCCGGGGAGCAGATTGACCCGCCTCCCCGGATGGGAACCCGGTTGGACAGCGATTTCATTACCGGAGTTGGTAAGAGGGATGATCAGTTTATCATACTTCTCAATATGAGCCGGGTTTTTACCCAGGATGATTACCTGGAGCTGGGGCAGACCAAGGCCGGTTCCCAGACTGTACCTGCCTCCTAGACCCCACCCGGGTACGGCCATTATGGATGTGCATCAACACCCGAGGCTGCTGGTTGCAAGACCAGGGTTGGGGTGGCCGCCGCCCTCCTCCGCATTGAATAATGGCCCTGCCCGGGGGTACACTAGTTCCGACAGGAGTAGCGGATGAATACACGGATTTGGTTAGTCGGACTGGTGGCGCTCGGTCTGAGCGCGGGGCTTGCCCACCCTGTTTCGGGGCAAACTGATGATAGCCGGGAGGTTCCCATGGTAGAGCAGATGGCTCGCAGGGTTGCAGCTTCGTTTCTGGGACAGGGTGATTCCGATACCCCCGCCCCATCAAGCGGCGGGGATGGAAGGGTTGAAGCACCGGAACCGGTGAACCCCGGGGACTTTCATCCCGATTTTCTAGTCCAAGTTCCCTTTACCCAAATTCAAGCAATCTTCGGTCAGTACGGAAGTCAACTCGGCCGGGTGGACCGTCTGGAGGTAACCCGGCTGCGGAACACAGAATTGGGGGATTTCGCCCTGTTCTTCAGCCAGGGATTCAAGGTTCCCATGGTTCTGGGTATCGCGGCCCCGGAGGATCCCCGCATCACAACCCTGTGGCTGGGTAATCCCGCTCCGGTAGCCAGCGGAATACAGGAGATTGTAGATGATGTCGCCGCCCTGGAGGGAAATACGAGCCTGATAGTGACCGCCCACCCCGGAGGAGAACCGGTGACCGCCCTGAATGCCGGGGAGGTATTGAATATCGGGTCCACCATGAAGCTCTTTATCCTCAGCGCCCTGGCCGACCGAATACACCGGGGCCAGGCCTCATGGGAAGACATTGTGGAACTCCGGCCCAAGCACCGCTCCCTTCCCTCGGGGTTTCTGCACACATGGTCCGAAGGAGCCCCCTTCACCCTCTACAGCCTGGCCGGGCTGATGATCAGTCAAAGCGATAACACCGCCACGGATATCCTCCTGGATTACCTTGGCCCCGAGGCTGTAGAAGAATACGCCATGACTCACTACGGAGTAACCGAAGCCAGCCTACCCATCCTGAGCACCCGGCAGCTATTCCAGCTAAAGGCGGATCACCGGGCCAGGGAGCGCTTCAAGGCAGCACCGACGGCAGCCCAGCGGAGACAGATAGCATCCCAGCTTGGGGGAGAGCTGCCTGATGCGTCGTCCATCTTTCCCGGGGGACGTCCCGTGGATGTGGGCTCTACGGGGTACCTGGGTACTACCGCATCCCTCCAGGCGGTTATGACTGATCTCTGGCTGGAGAATGAGGATGAACGGGTCCGGGAGATTTTATCTATCAACCCCGGGATCGCCTTGGATGAGCAGCGGGTTGCCCGGATAGGGTATAAGGGGGGATCCGAGCCCGGGGCAATAAACATGACCCTGGGGGTGGAAGCCAAGAATGGCCGCACCTACATCATCAGTGCGACCTGGAACAATCCCTCCCAGGGGCTCAATGAAAGCCGGTTCGTGGGACTGATCCAGGGCCTGGTGGATGTGCTTAGCGCAGTTGAATCACCCTAACAACACCTGCTCCTATTGCTGCAGGTGAACCGTTCTGGTGGGGAAGGCGAACTCCACGTTCAGGGTCCGGCAGGCCTCCAGAAGTTTTAGATTGATCTCCTGCTGGATGTCCATGTACTGGGCGTAGTCCGGAACCTCGACGTAGTACACGGTTTCGAAGTCCAGGGATGAACCGGCGAACCGGGCGAAGTGGCAGCGGTCGAAGCTGGCCTGGGGAATATCGTCGATAATGCTCTTGAGGGTTTTAGGGAGCTGCTCCAGGCGGTCCTTCGGGGTGCTGTACTCAACCCCGAAGGTGAAAACGATCCTCCGGCGTTTCATCTTCTTGAAGTTATGCACCTGGGTCTTGGTCAGGTCGGAGTTGGAAACCACCAATTCTTCCCCGGCCAGGGTGAGGATCCTGGTGGTTTTGATGCCCACCTTTTGCACGGTTCCCATTTTATCCCCGAACAGAATGAAATCTCCCACCTCGAAGGGGCGGTCGATGAGGATGACAAAGTAGTTAAACAGGTCTCCCAGAATACCCTGGGCAGCGATGGCTACGGCGATTCCCGAAACACCCAGTCCGGCAACGATGGCTGAGATGTTGAATCCCAGATTATCCAGAACAAAGATGAACCCCAGGCTCCAGATGAGCAGGGACAGGATTGCCCTGAGGGGCTTTAACCGGTTCGCTTCCTCCGGACCCCGGCGTTCCAGATACCGGCTCAGGACATTGCCCGCAGCAGCTACCAGGAGTCGCAGAACCAGAAATGCCGCAAGGAGGCCCAGACCAACCCGGATTCCCCCTTCAAGATCCTGGGGCAGGGTCAGCCTGGTGAGGGCGGCATAGATCAGACCGATGACAGCCAGGGGCCGGATGAGCCCCAGGGCTATCCCGGCCATGGAACCCAGCCCACTGTCATGGTTTTTTGGGGACTGTTTTATTGCCCATGAGAGCGCCCAAAGCACCAAGAGGCCGCCTAAAACCAGGCCGGCGGAAAGCAGATAGTCTAAAACGCTGTTATTAAAGAATTCCCGGGTGAGTACTGTGTTATCCATGGTAGTAGAAATACTGTTGCTGCTGGAAAAAGTCAAATCTTCCCGGGAAGCCGTAGAGAGTTCTTGGATCGTGCGCACTAAGATAGTTGTTAATCCCCGTCGGAATTCTGGTCCCGATCCTGGTCCGGGTCTTGGGGGTGGTACTGTTCGATGAGGGAACGGGTCTGGGGGTTTTCCAGCAGGCGTTTGACTGTTTGGGGATCACCCAGGATTTTGAACAGCTCGCTGCCTGCGTTCTCCACGAGTTGTTGTTCTTCCGGGGAGATTTCGATGGGGGGGAACTGTTCCGACCGGACGATTTGATCGATCCGGGATGAGAGGGTCCGGAACAGGGGTGAATCAATGAAGCTATCCAGCCAGGGGTGGTCGGAGCTGCGGGGCGGCTCGGGGGGACGGTGCTGTTCCAATTCGTCCAGGCTGCCGGTGATCCGGGTTTTTTCCTTGGTGTCGATGGAGAGCTCATTGATCTGGCGGCGCAGGGTGTCGATAATGCGGTTTTTATCCGCCAGTTCCCTGGAGTGAAGCCGTTCGGTGGTTTCGGTTTGATTCTTTAAGTAACGCATGTAGGTTCCCAACTCGTCTGCATCCGCCGAGAGCCGGTTCAGAATGGACGAGAGCCGTACAAGCATATCGTTGTCGGTGTAGTAGGGGTAGCGCACAACGTGATCGATTTCGCCCCATGCTTCCTCAAAGATGGTCCGGACCTGAATCTCTGCGATGTAGCGGCCTTTACCGGGATTGGATTCCACCAGGTAATGCACTGAGCGGTAGCCGTGGGGATGTTCCTGAATGCGGCACTGTTTTTCGGTGTAGTAGTCCAAGATCCGGGGGGAATCGCCGTGACGGTAGTAGGCCGTAGGGGCCTCGGCGAAGTTCCAGTGTTTCTGCAGGTATTCATGGATATTGATCCAATCCTCCTTAAACAGATGCAGGGCCCGGATACCGATAAGGTCTGTAACCTCCTGGGTGACATTTTCCGGGGTTATGTTCCGGGATGGATCCGCGATGGTCTTCCGGATGATTTTTTCGAGGAGATGGTCGGTTTCCTTGATTCGGTAGTTCAGGGAGTGAACCTTGGTGCACTTCAGCAGGCTGTCAACCACATACCGTCCCAGGGTGTGCAGCTCGGGTTTGATGGTTTCGTAGCTGCGGGCAATATCTTCCAGGGTCGACCAGCGTAGTCCGCTCCGGTCGAAGGCCAAGGGATCGATGTTGAATCGGCTGAAAAAATCTTCTTGGGCCACAATTTACTCCTTTATCTTCGGGGTGGGCGGGTATTACCCGGGCAGCCTTCACCGGACTGCCGAGTGCTGAGTGTTGAGTAGCAAAGGATTCTCAGGCTGTCCTCCCATTTTAAGATACAGCGATGCCGGGGAAAATGTTACAGTTCGGGGGAAATCTCGGGTCGGTTACCGAGATAACGCGGCTGTTTTTTCCTGGTAGTACGGGTAGTCGCCCTCAAAAACGGACATAGTGCCGCGGTCGATTTCGAAGACCCGGTTTGCAATCCGGGTTAAGAAGTAGCGGTCGTGGCTGACTAGGATTAGGGTGCCGTCAAATTCCTGGAGAGCCTCGAGCAGAACCTCGCGGCTTTCGATATCCAGGTGATTGGTGGGCTCATCCAATACCAAGAAGTTTACCGGTCTGGCGAGCATACAGGCAAGCATGACCCGGCTTTTTTCTCCCCCCGAGAGGACGCTGATCTTTTTCTCCGAATCGTCTCCGGAAAACTGAAAGGCCCCGAGGATGCTTTTGATGCTACCGATGGTTGCCAGGGGAAGGCGGTGCTGCACCTCTTCGAGGATAGTGTTTCCCGGCTCTAGTAGATCGCTGCTGTATTGGCTGAAATAGCCCATTTCCACGCTGCCGCCCAGGGTTACTACTCCGGAACTCGGCTCGGTTTGTCCCGAGATGACCTTCAGAAGGGTGGATTTTCCGGCACCGTTGATACCGGTCAGGGCGATTTTATCGCCCCGGGCTATAGTGGCCGAAATTCCGCCGAAGACCTGGAGCCGGCTGCCGTCCTCTTGGGGCCAGGATTTTTCCAGGTTCTCCAATACGACCACCTGGTCGCCGCTACGCTGTACCGGGGCAAAGCGGATTTTCATGGTTTTGGGATCCGGGGGGAGTTCTACCCGGTCGATTTTTTCGATGGTTTTAATGCGGCTCTGTACCTGGGCCGCATGGCTGGCCCTGGCGGCAAATCTGGCTATGAATTCCTCTTCCTTGGCAAGCATGGCTTGCTGGCGCTTGAATGTAGCCTCTAATTGTTCCCGTCGGATTTGACGTTCCGTGAGGTAGAAGTCGTAGTCTCCCGAGTAGGTAGTGATGGTGCCCTGGGCGATTTCAACGGTTCTGCTGCAGAGCCGGGTCATAAATTCCCGGTCATGGCTCGTCATGACGATGGTTCCGTCAAAGGTGTTGAGCCAGGATTCCAGCCAGACGATGGATTCCAGATCCAGGTGGTTGGTGGGTTCGTCCATAAGCAGTACGGTGGGATTCTGAAGGAGGATTTGGCCCAGGGCGATCCGCATCTTCCATCCCCCTGAGAAGGACTCCACGGGTTCATCCCAGCGGTTCCGGGAAAATCCCAAGCCGGTGAGGATGGTTTCCGCCTTGGTTTCTAGGTTGTATCCGTCCAGATTCAGGAACTCCTCCTGGAGCTCCCCGTAGCGGTCCATGTCTTTCTCGGAGAAGCCCTCCGGGTCGGCCATACGGTTTTCCAGGTCGGTCAGCTCCCGGGCTACCTGGCTTACCCGGCCGGCACCCCGGATGAGGGTTTCGAAGAGGCTGCCGCCCTGCATCTCTCCCGTCTCCTGGGAGAAGTATCCCAGATCCACCCCTGGATCCATGGTGATTGAACCGGAATCCGGTTTTTCCTGACCGGTTATAAGGCGAAAAACCGTAGATTTACCCGCCCCGTTAGGACCTACCAGGCCGATCCGGTCTCCCCGGCGTACTAATAGATCAGCCTTGGAAAAGAGAACCCGATCGCCGTGGACAACCGAAATCCCCGATAGATGTATCATGAGAGCCTCCCGCGGTGGGGAGTGTAGCGAGTTTTGGTACCTTGTAACAGCCCCCGGTGGGCCCGGGGGGCAGGACGGGAGCGGCTTCCGGGGTACTCAGGCGGTATCCTCCCGGGTTTGCTCTTGGACCAGGAGGGGGATATGCAGGCAGAACCGGGTGCCGCGGTGTTCTTCCTGCTGGATTTTCACCCGCCCTTGCACCGATTTGAGGCGGTCCCTCACGAGGCTGAGGCCCACACCCCGGCCTGCATGGAGATCCGCCTGCCCAGCGGTACTGAAGCCTGGGGAGAAGAGCAGCTTAAACAGGGAGGATGGGGTGTGAGGGCCATCGGAATCCCGCAACAGCCCCAGGGAAAGCGCTTTTTGGCGGATGGATTCGAGGTTCAAGCCCCGACCGTCATCCTCCAGGGTGATAATGCCATGGTCGTCGGTCCTGGTAATGGAAAGGCGGATGGTCCCCTGGCCGGGTTTTCCTGAGGAACTCCGCTGATCCGGGGGCTCAATGCCGTGATACACGGCGTTCCGTACCAGCTGGACGAGGATCTCCTTGAGTTCCCGGCGGGGGAGGTCTTCCAGGATATGGGGTTCCAGGGCGTCGATTTCAAGACGGACCTGTTTCCCCTGGGCGGATGCGGCTTTTTCAGCCACCTTTTCCAGGGTCTTAATGAGGACATGTTCCCCCTGGAGGTGGATCTCTCCGGATTTGAAGGACCGGATCTTGCCGATGAGGGTTTTGAATACATCCAGGGAACGGTAAATATCTTCCAGCTGGAGGGTGACTCGGAGGGTATCCTGAAAGGTGATGTCTGGGTTCTCCCGAAGATTGGCTATGTCCTGTTCAATGGTATGGAGTTTTTGGCCGAAATTCTGGAGTCCCAGGATAACCGCGTTGGATTTTATGGCGTGGACGCCCTGAAAGGTCTGTACCATGGCAGCCTGGGTCTGGGTGCGGGAGTCCTTGAGGATCTGATTGATCTGTTCAAGCTCGTAATCGGTATCCTGAATAAAGTCGTCGAAGACCCGGGGATCCACGTGGATGACCTCGAAGAGGGACTGCATCTCCTCCTGGCGCTTCGCCTCCTCTTCAGAGAGCTGGCGGGTAAGCTCGACCTCCCGGGTCTGGTCCTTGATCAGGCAGAGGATCTGCACCTGGCCGTCCTCCCGGTCCACCGGGGCGAAACTACATGCCAGAATCCTGGGTTCGCCGCCATGGGTGGGTTGGTAGGTGAATTCGTGGAGGGGATTGATGTCTAGGAGCATCTCCTCATCGAAGGAGCGCTGACGGACCATGTCGAAGTAATCCTGAACAGACTGTAGCTCCTTATCCTTGAGTGAGCTGGTCAGCAGACCGGGAAGACTCATGCCTGACAGGTCCGGAACATCCAGGATGCGGGCAGCAGAAGGGGAGTAGTTGGGTTGGATCTGGTATTCTTCGTTTATCAGGAAGATGCCGTCCTTCAGATTGTCTTTCATGGCGGTGATTTCGTCGCGTTCTACCTGTAGGCGCCGGTTCAACGCAGCCAACTGGATGTCCTTGTTCATTTTGGTGCGCTCGTAGACGATGGTGGAGGCGAAAATGAGGAGGTACACCCCAATGGCCCGGAGGGCGAATCCCGTCTGGAAATCCATCTGAGCCAGCCCGGGAAGGAGCACCGTCACCCCGAGGAATACACCCAGAAGGCCGGCCAACATGGATCCCCACTGCATACCCAAAACGAAAACGGCAATAATGGGAAAGGAGAATGCCCATAACACCCCCGACCCCTGGACCCCTCCCCCAAAGGTGAGAAACCCGCAGAGGAACATGTACGGCACGACGGTAAGAAATCCGGAAATGATGAAGGGCGCGCTGCTCCGGAGCAGGAAGAACCCCACCAGGGTGGTAAGCCCCATGGCGATGTCGAAGGCCGCTTGAATCCCCGCACCGGCCTGGAGGCTCTGATACCCGAAGAGGAAGAGCAGACTGCCGCCCAGAATGATGAGGGTATTGAGCATGATGTACCGGATTCTTCCGTCCATCGCCGAGGGGTCCCGGGGATCGAATTCTTTTCCGCTGGTAATAAGATTCACGAAGAGGTTTGTCTTGCGACTGGTCATGGTTCATCCCTTTTTTATCTGGTTTCTGGTATGGTAATCGGAACCCAATCCTGGGCTGGATTCCGGAAAGACCCCGGGTTGACGGACCGGATACTGCCGCCGTTCTATCCAACCGCCTCGATAGCCACGGAAAGGCAAAACGTATCCCCCGAGGGAAGACGGAAGGGAATGCAGATGATCCTGGTCTGCTCGGTGGGCCAGATAACCGAATGGTTGTTTCCCCGGACGATGGTCGGCAGGGAGATGACCAGCCGGAAGGATTCCTCCAGCCCGCGTTTGGCATTACCGGCGATAATATTTACCACCTCGCCGATGGCATCCACCACCTCGTCGTCCAGACCGGTGTGCTGCTGCCCCGTCAGGGTACTGGTAAGGGACAGGGCCAGGTTCAGCTTCATGGAGATAACCACCGCCCCCCGGGCCTCCCCGGTTAGCCCGATGACAGCGGAAATATCCCAATTGTTCGCCTCGCTGCGGTCGATGAAGTGGGGCCTGTCAGCCCGTACCTCGGTTTGGAGAAAATCTCGGAATACCGATTCGCAAACCTCAACGAAGGGTTGTATATATTTTTCCACATCGGACTCCTATTTCAGGTGTAGCTTTGCCAACTTCTGCTGGAAGGTCTTCTCGTTCACCGGCTTGATGATGTAATCCGTAGCCCCGTTTTTCAGGGCTTCAATGACGTTGTACCGGGCTGCCTCGCTGGTAATCATGATGATAGGCAGATCTTTATGGAGGGGATTCGAACGCGCCTGCTTCAGAAAATCCAAGCCCGACAGTTCGGGCATGTTCCAGTCCAGGAGAACCAGGTCGATGGCATTATTATCCAGCCGTACCAGGGCTTCCTTCCCCGTGGAGGCCTCGATAAACTCGCAGGGAATATTCATGGATAAAAAGGTGTTCTTAACAATGTTCCGCATGATCCGGGAATCATCCACAACCAGTACCGTTTTTGCGCCCATTATTCCTCCATTTCGTTCATTGTAATGCATAGGAATGGTTAATCAATAGGGGCGCCTCTAAAAAGGTAATATTTTCTCCATAGTGAGGCGGAACAAGTTGAGTTTTATTGGTCCCGCTCTTTCCCCGAGCCTAGGGCCGGGTGAGCTTAGAGAAGGCGCTCCGGGTTTGTACGGGTTCCTCCCCCGAGCCTAGGGCCCGGGCACCAATAGCGAGATCAGCATGATACCGGCGAACAGTATGATTACCCCCGAGCTTACTGCCTCAAGGATACCCAATACCCTGCCCGCCGGAGAGTGGCTCCGATGCAGCAGGGTTTGTAACTGCTGTCTGCCGGCTACCACGCCTACCGCCAGGGCTGACATGGCGATGAATCCCCCCAGGGAGACCCCCGCCACCAGGAAGACGCTGAATGCCAGGCTGCGGTTTGCAACCCCGTAGACCAGGATGGCGGTGGACACCGGGCAGGGAACGAGGGCTACACTCATAGCAAGCCCCAGGGGGGAGGACGGTCCGGCTGACCGGGGGGTATCCGGTTCCCCGTGGGAGTGGCCGGAATGGCCCCCTCTACCTTCCGGGAGGTGGTGGGGATGGGAATGATGATGATGCATGCTCGGCCTATGGTGGGAGATCCAATGGCCCAGGGTGAGAATCAGAATCAGGCTGTAACTGACCAGTTGGAGCCACCAAGAGGCCTCGTTCTGGAAGTTGGAAAACACCACCTGGAATACCACCGTGCCTAAGAAGACCACTACCCCGGCGGACAGGCTGTCCACCAGGTTGACCAGGGCGCTGTATGCGATGCCCTGGCGTAATCTGGCACGGTTTCCCAAAAAGTAGGAGACGGTGAATACCTTTCCGTGGCCGGGTCCGAGGATATGGATGATTCCAAACAACACTGCGGTGAGGAAGGCGGAGACTCCCGCGCCGATATCTGCTTCTTCCATGACCCGGCGGGTAAGGTCCGAGAGCCGGCTGTGTAATTCCCGGGAGGTGCGGCGGATCCAGGAGGCTGCAGCCTGGAAGGGGGAGGCCAGGGGTGCTGGGGTGGAGTTCAGCACCGGAGTCGGTGATTCCTGGGACGGCGATGAGCCAGGGGTCTTGGAATCACCGCGAAAAAAGGGATCCTGACCGAAGAGGGGCAGGGCCTGAAGGGACAGGAGGAGAAACAAGAGGATTGGAAGCCGGATCATGGCAGGATCCTGAACCGCAGAGATTGTACCGGCAGGCGGCCCCATTCGCCGAAGTCCCAGGTTTCGGTGGGAAGATAGGGCTGGATGCTTCGGCCCCGGGTGGAGATGGGGGTTTCCGAGGCGGTAAGCAGGAAGTCGGTGTAGTAGCTCTGGTCGATATTGGCGATGCGCAAGGCGGGCAGATCCTGCCAGGGGACTGGGGTGTCCAGAGTGAACTGGAAGACCAGGCGGCCCTGGGTGATACTGCTGGTGAAGGAGCGGGCTTCGGGGATGGAAAGCCGGCGGTTGTTTACAAAAATGAAGAAGAAGTAGCTCCGGGATACGAGGTGGCTGAACATCAGTTCCCGGACGACGGCTATTTCCTCGGGGTCAAGGGTCCCGTCTCCGTCTGCATCGGCATCAACCAGAACCGCCGAGGAGTAGTATTCATCAAAGGTCCATTCCACCCCCAGCTCGGCCAGGCCTGCGGAATTAAACCGGGGTGTTACCGCCGTATCGATCCAGATGTGGGGGTGGGAAAAGCCCAGAGCGGGCACCAGGATCAGCATCATCAGCAGGCCGAGGCGTTGGGTGTCCGGCTTTGTACTGGGGTGTTTTGACCTTCGGGGCATAGGGTTCCTTTCCGGTAATATCTTGTAGTATCTTAGCGGATTAATAAGGATTTATACAACCTGCCGGGGTGCCTTCATGAACATCATGGTCCGGAAGTTCGGCTCCGGCCCAGGGTCTCCGGTTTGACTAGATACTGTTGGGGTGATTCTCATGCCGTCCGCCAGGGGACAGCCAGCGCAACCCCGGCGGTGTCCGGTCACCCCGGGACCCCGAGCTTGCCCCGTTGTACCGGAGCTGCAAAACCGGACGCAGGGGGGCGGTCCGGTTTCGGGGGCTGGGCTTAGGGGCTGGCAGAGAATGGTACCCCGGTCTCGGGCGAACTGGAGCAGGCTGTTCAGGTCGCCGGGGCTGCAGTCCAGAGAGAGCTGGAGCTCCAGGTAGGTGGCCGGACGTCCCGGGGGCAGAACCCCCAGGAGATCGTGTAAACTCGGGGTGATCATGCCACATCCCGGGATGAGCTAGCCCCAGGGGTGTTCAGAGCACCCCTCCTCCGGCCGACCAGGTAGAAGGCCCCGTATATACCCGCCAAACTGAGGAGGGAAAGAAGGATGGCGATGATGCTTCCCCCCTCGGCGAGCTGATAAAAGAGGGTTGCGATGTTGTAGGCTAGGACGGTTAGGTAGACCACTGCGGCCCACCCGTATCCGGCTCCCATCTCCCGGACCATGGCACCCAGGGCTGCTGCACAGGGAAAGTAGATAAGGACGAAGAGCAGGTAGGCGTAGGCGCCTGCGGGGCTGAACCGGCTGGTCAGGGCCGCTGCGGTCGCTGCATCCCCACCGGCCTCCTGAATGACCTCTTGGCTGTCCCCCTGGATCATTCCGATGCCCAGGGGGTCTGCCAGGCCCTCGATCCAGCCTGTAAGGTTCGCCGGTATGCTGAGGAAGGCTTCTCGGATGCCCGGCCATGGGGAGAATGCCGGAGACTCGGCAGCCGCGTCAGGGGCTGGAGGGGAATCGGTTTCAGGAGCTGGGTTCGGGGCTGCCGCGGGGGCAGCAATCTGGGCATCAACTTGGGAGTAGAGGGAGTTTAGGGTTCCGACTACTGCTTCTTTTGCAAAGATGCCGGTGAAGAGGCCGACGGTGGCCGGCCAATTGTCTTCCTGGATTCCCATGGGTTGGAAGACCGGTTGAATGGTCTTTCCCATAAGGCTCAGGAGGGATTCTTCGGAATCCTGGTTGCCGATGCTGCCGTCGGTTCCGATGGAGTTTAGAATGCCCAGAACTGCCACTGCTATCAGAATCACCTTACCCGCCCGGAGACTGAACTGCCCCAGACGACGGCCCACCGAGGAAACCAGAGGCACTATCCTCGGCGCCTGGTAGGGGGGCAGTTCCATGATGAAGGGGGTGGGCGGTCCGGTGAAGAGGGTGCGCTTTACCAGCAGGCCGGTTCCTATGGCCAGGACAGCGCCGGTTATGTAGAGGGAAAACACCACAAGGCCCGAGGCGTCGGGAAAAAAGGCCGCAGCGAAGAGGGCGTAGACCGGCAGCCGCGCGCCGCAGGACATGAGGGGTGCCATGAAGCCGGTGATTATCCGGTCACGTTTATGTTCCAGGGTTCGGGTTGCCATGATGGCGGGCACGGTGCATCCGAATCCCACCAAAAGGGGAACAAAGGCCTTGCCCGGCAGACCGATGCTCCGTAACAGTCGGTCCATGACAAAGGCGGCCCGGGCCATGTACCCCGATTCCTCCAAGAGGGAGAGAACCAGGAACATCATACCCACCACGGGAATGAAGGTCGCCACGGTCTGTATGCCCGCTCCCAATCCGTCAGCCAGCAGCACTCGGAGAAACGCCGGTGCAGCCAGGGTGTTCAGCAAGGCGGCAGTACCGTCCACAAAAATAGTGCCAAAGAGAATATCAAAGAAGTCGATGAATGCTCCGCCGATGGTCATGGTCAACCAGAATGCCAGGTACATGACCCCCAGGAAAATGGGTATTCCCCAGACCCGGTGCATGGTGATTCTATCTGCCCTGGAGAGTCCCGGTCGTCCGCCCCTGCTCCGGCGGGAGGGAGGGGTTGGGGCTGCTCCGCCGGATTGATCGGGGCGGTGGTTAAGGCTGGATGTGCCGGGGGATGCGCAGCAGCTGCGGTTGGGTTTTCTTAGGGTATCCTGGGATATGCTGCGGATGAGCCGGTATTTTGCATCGGCTACCAGGATGTCGGGATCCATTTCCAGGGTCGCCTCCAGGGCGGCGGCGGAGCTGTTGAGGCGTTCCCGGATCCGGGGTGTTAATTCCTCATCCTGTTCGAGGTATTTGATTGCAAGCCACCGGGGAGAAACCGCCAAATCAGCGGCCAGGTCGCCAAGCAGGGTCTCCTGGGTTTTAATCCAGCCTTCCAGCTCCTCCGGATAGGGTACGACCGGGAGGGGTTGGGTATCTCTGGGGCGAGGGTGAGAGGGAGGGGGCGCCACAAGGGTGCCGAGCCGGCCGGCTAGGTCAGCCTGGTCCTGGCGGTTTCGGGCGTTTACTGCGGCCACGGGGATACCGCCCAGGGCCCGGGAGAGGGCCTGGGTGTTAATCTCCCGGGTAATACGGTCTGTTTTCGTGAGAACTACCATGAGGGGGGTGCCCATTTCCAGAAGCTGGAGGGTGAGGTAGAGATTGCGCTCCAGATTGGAGACGTCTACCAGATTCACCACCAGATCCGCCTGACCGGAGAGGATAAACCGCCGGGCCACCTGTTCATCCTCGGAATTCGCATTCAGGGAGTAGAGGCCGGGTAGATCCACCACCTGTACCGGCGAGGGCTTGCTTCCCCGGGGACCGTGATCCAGATTCGGGGCCTGGGTGGCGGCATCCTTGGTCCTCCTGGCTTCCCCCGGCAGGGTAAGAATCCCGTATACCTGTTCCACTGTTACGCCCGGCCAGTTTCCCGTGCGCTGGGTGCTGCCTGTAAGGCCGTTGAAGAGGGTGGTTTTGCCGCAGTTCGGGTTCCCGATGAGGGCGATGGTTGGTGCCTTGGTCGGGGCGGGGTGTTTGGCTGCGCCGGATCGGTCGGGGCTCATAGCTCTCCTCCTTTTGGATTGTCCCGGAAGATGAGAATTTCTGCCTCTGCCTTACGCAGGGAGAGATTGTATCCCCGGAGTTCGATCTCAATGGGATCCCCTAGGGGGGCAATGCCGGTTACATGGATTTCTTCTCCCGGGGTGAGCCCCATGGAGAGTAGGCTCCGGCGGTATGCGCTGCTGCCCGGGCGGTATCCGGCTATGGTCCCCCGGAATCCTTTTCGTAATATGGTGGTCATGGGTAGATCCTCCTTTAGCTGTGGTGGTTATGGTCTGGTTTCATTCCTAGGGGTGTTACCCCAATGGCTTGGACAAGTTCCTGACTCAGGGCTAGGAGACTATCTCCGGACTGAACGAGTCTGGTGCCCCCGTGCCTGTTTTCTACCATCATGATCCTGGAGCCCGGTAACAGTCCCTGGCTGATGGCCTGGGAACGCAGGGAGGGGCAGCAGGGCAGGGTTTGGATGATCGCCTCGCTGTGGGGCTGTACATCCCCAAGGGAAGTCGAGCCGGGGAGGTGCCTTCCGGGACCGATGCGGCGCCGGAATCCCCTCATCCTCCCGGGTGATGGGTTGTTTTGGCGGCCGAATCTTCCTACGCGGCCCCAGCCTCTATGAATCATGGTGTTCTCCTCGGGTATCCTGCATTAGCCGGGTGTTTAGCCTAAGGAAGCTCTCAAGAGTTAATGCAGATAAACAAAGTAAGAGGAGTCTAACATTGGATGTTCGGGTGGTCAATATGAATTTGGTTCAGATGGTATCTGAAGGGGGAAGTAGGGCTCGGATTGCCTGTTCCAGGGAGGAAAACCCAGGGGAAAGGTGGGAAAGACCGGTTCTCAGTCCGGGGAGGGTTTGATCTACTGCGGCCTGTTCAAGGGTTGCGGCAAGTTTGGCCACCCCGGGTGCGCTTATTCCCAGACTGCTGCCCTTGAGGGCGTGGCAGAGTTCACGAATTTCAGCCCAATCCCGGTCATCCCCCGGGTCGGTCTGCCGCCAGGCCGATAATCCATCCACGATCTCCCGGGCCCGGGGGAGATATCCTTCAAGCACCCTGGTAACGGTGTCGGCATCACCCATAAAGGTATCCAGGAGGTCCGGGTAGTCGAGAATCTCCGGATCCGGAGCAGGGGGCGACCATGCTGCGGCCGGGGGGAGCAGGGAATCTGCCCGGGTGGATTGCTCGGGGTCCAGGGCATTCGGATTTCCCGGAGGCGGCGGGGATGGGGAGGCGGCCGTCCGGGGAATTCCGGTCTTCGCCTCGAAGCCGGGCGCTTCCCGGTCCTGGGGGGATGCCGGTCTGGGAAGCCATCGCTCCAGGATCGTCACCACCTCCTGGCGGCGGAAGGGTTTGATGAGCATATCGTTCATACCCGCGGAGAGGCAGACCTCCCGCTCACCCTTCACGGCATTGGCTGTAGCCGCGATAATCGGCACCCAGGGGTTATCCGCCCGGATAATCTGTGCCGCCTCGTACCCGTTGAGCTGGGGCATGTGTAGATCCATGAAGATGAGATCAAAGCTCTCCCGGGCGAGGGCATCCACAGCCTGCTGACCGTCCTCGGCTTCAGTGACGATACAGCCCAGTTTCGCGAGGATGGTCTGGAGCAGCAGGCGGTTTACCGGGGTATCCTCGGCAATGAGAATCCGGCTGTCCCGCCATGGCTGGTTACGGCTCGGGACCTGATCCCGGCTCTGGGCCTGATTCGGGCTCGGGACCTGATCCGGGCTCCCCGGGGGGATCACGCCGGGACGGGGAGGGATTCCCTGGAGTTGGGAAGCAGTCTCCCCGTCCGGATCCGGGCCCTCGAGGACCTCCAGATCGGCGTCCCGGCTAAAAATCCGGATGAGGGCGGCTGCAAGCTCATCCTGTTCCAGGGGTTTGTTGAGGTACTCATCGAACCAGTGCAAGAGTTTCATCTTGGCCTCGGTGCTGCCCGTACCCCGGGGGCTCATGAGGATGAGTCTGGTCTGGTTTATGGTTTTATCCGGGGTGATTTTACTGCCAAGGTGCCAGCCGTCCATGCCCGGCAGGGTCAGGTCGATGAGGGTTGCGTCCATGGGCTGGCCCAGGGCGCTCTGACGGTACAGGATCTCCAGAGCCTCATCACCCGAGGCGGCGGAGAACACCTGACATCCCCAGTGTTCAAGGTAGGCAGCGGTCAGGCTGCGCAGTTCAGGGTTGTCCTCAACCAGGAGAATACGCCGATCAAGGAGTTCCTGGATTCCGGACTGGCCGGCCCAGGGGGGAGGGGACATCGGATCCGGAGAGGAGGGGCTGTCCGGGGTGTCTCCGGGGCCGGGGATATCGGGCAGGGGCAGGGGGAGTTCCACCGTGAAGGTAGAGCCCCGGCCGGTTTTGCTCCTGACCCAGATAGAGCCCTTCATGAGCTGAACCAGGCCCTTGGTAATGCTCAGTCCCAGGCCGCTGCCCCCGAATTTTCGGGTGGTGGAGCTGTCTACCTGGCTGAACTCCCGGAAAAGGACCCCTTGCTTGGCTTTTTCTATGCCGATTCCGGTGTCCTGGATGTGCAGGGTGATTTCCTGGATATCCGCCCGGGGAAGCTCCTGGATGTTCCGGGAGTCGATGGGTAAATCCGGAAAGGACTGCTCCCCGGAAGCATGGGAATCCTCCCGGGGAAGACACCGAAGGATGATGAACCCGATCTCGGTGAACTTGACAGCGTTGTTGAAGAGGTTCACCACGATCTGGCGCAGCCGTACCGGATCGCCCATGACCCACCGGGGCAGTTCGGGATCAATATAGACGCCCACGTCCAGTCCCTTTTTGTGGGCTTCCAGGGAGAGCATGGATACGGCGGATTCCAGGGTACGGGTAAGGTCAAAGGGGATGGATTCCAGGGTCAGTTTGCCGGCCTCTATCTTGGAGAAGTCTAGTACGTTGCTTACCAGTTCCAGGAGGACCTCGGCGGCGAAGGATATCTGGCGGTTGTATTCCTGCTGTTCCTCATCCAGGGCGGTGTCTCCCAGGAGATCCCCCATGCCGATGATGGTGTGGATGGGAGTGCGGATCTCATGACTCATGGTGGATAGAAACTCGCTTTTAAGCTTCGCCGCCCGTTCAGCGGTTTTTACCGCCGTATCGGCGCTCTTTTTTTCCTGTACCAAGAGCTGCTCATGGGCAACCTGCTGGGAAATATCCTGAATGAAGGCCACTCCGAAGGGGTTGCCGCTCTCCCGGACCGGAGATCCGCTGATCCTCCACCAGGTTCGGTGGGGAATGCCCTGGGGGGATGCTGGGGCCGGGAGGGGCTGGACTTCTAGATGGAAGGCGGCATCCCGCTCGGACCAGAGCTTTGAAAAGGCTGCGGCCAGGGGCTGACGGTGGGCCTGATCCATGAAGCTCACCAGGGATTTGCCGGTCACCAGGGTGGGGTCACCCTGGACCATCCGTAAGAAGGCCTGGTTTGCCAGTCGGACGGAGAGATTTTGATCCACAATGACCATGCCTATGGGGGACTGTAAAAATACCGAACGGAACACCGGCGAATCATTCATGGGCGGCTCCGTCTAGAGGGATAGACTTAAGACCTCAGCGGTTTTGCGGATAACCTGCCGGGGTTTCAGGGGTTTAATCATATAACTGTGAATGCCGTAGCTGACGGCCTTTTTAACGCTTTCTTGGCGGCTGAGGGCGGAAAGGACAATAACGGGGATCTCGACGCCCCTGCGACGCAGGTACTCCAGCACCTGGAATCCGTTCAGTTCGGGCATCATGAGATCTAGAAAGATCAGGGCAAACTCATGGTTGGCGAGGTCTGCGGCGAAAAGACGGCCGTTGGTATAACTCCGGAAGGTCCACTTGCTCTGTTTGAATGTGGTTTTTATGACCTCATGAATGATCGGGTCATCGTCGACCACGGCGATTTCAAGGTTCTGAAACAGGATGCCCGATTCCGTCTCGTCATATCCCAGGCGGATCAGCTCCGATCCCGGAGATTTTGGAGCGGATGGGCTGAGCACCCGGTGCAGGGCGTCATCGTGGTGGTTGCCTTGATCGTGGCGCATACCCAGAAGGCCCTCCATGGCCTCTTCCAGATTGGGCGTTACCTGGATTGCCCGGAGCTTCTGACGGTTTTCCATGATGGTCTTTACCTGGGGGCTTTCGGTGAGCACCTTGATAAACCGGGGATCGGCCTGAGCCTGAGCGGTAATTACATCGAAAAATAAGAGCAGCTTTTCTTCATCCCCGGGAACCAGGTCCAGGGTACTGAACATGATCAGTACCTTGGGAGACTGCACCTGGTACAGGCTGGTGAGTTCTGCAATTTTATAGCGCAACTGGTCGATTTTGTGGCGGTTCAGGCCACGGGCTACCTCGATGAACAGGATGGTATCATTCAGATGGGCGTCGATGATGCAGGGGGTATCGTCGGTTCCCAGGGTGGTGCCGGTGATCTCGCTCACCGCCTTGAGCAGGATGTCCAGCTGCAGGGGTTTGGATACGATTTTGCTTACCTTCAGGCGGGCCAGCTGTACCACAGCATCCTTGGCGAGTTTGGTAGCCATTACGATGACCGGGGTGGTTTGGATGTTACGATCCTCCAGGCGGTCTTCCAGGATGGATATGCAGCTTTTCCGGGTTAGGTAAAAATCCGTGATGACGAGATCAGGCAGGGTACCCTTCAGCTTGGTATAGCCGTCCAACCCGTTGACGGCCGGGATGGTTGAAAATCCCAGGGCTTCAAGCTGGGTGCTGAGGTATTCCCGGATGAGGGGCGATTCATCGATTATCAGGATCGTTTTCATCACTCTAAAATATAAGAAATTTTTAATCGCGCTGCCATGGTCAGGGAAAAAAAGTGGCAGGCCCGGTTGAGTTGTTGTGGGTAGGATAATCGATAGAGGTACTAAAGATAGGATCCTAGACAAAATTCATATTATTAGTAAAATTTAATCATACTAGGAAAAACCCCCAAATTTGACTTGGGAAAACCCTAGGGTATCATAGGGGCAGGGAATCGTACCCTAGTCCGGCGGATGGCTCCTTACAACCGGGTGTTTGAATGAGCCTCGCCATCGAACCCATAGAGAGTGCACAAAAGGCTGTAATCTACACCGGATGTAGCGGGTTTCCCGGGTTCAGGCTCCAGAGATAGGGTAGCGAACGGGTAGAGTTACACGCTTTTGCGCACGAAGAAAACCAGAAGGAGTAGGCATGAAGAAGAAACTGAGCGCACGGGTGTGGGCTATCGGAAGTATTATCCTGGGACAGGTGTTTTGGATTATTGAAATTTTTGCAGCCAGCGGTTCGGTTTTGGTGGATGTTCTGCTTATTACAGGGGCGCTGGGGTTTACCGGCCTGGGGATCGGGCTTTTAATTATGAATGCAAATACGGTTCGCCGCCAGCTTGCCCAGGCCTTGGAGGTTTCCCAGGAGCAACAGGAGGCGGTGAGGGCTGTGGAGGAACTGATCCGGAATAACGACAGTCAATCCCAGGATTTGATCAGCAGCATCCGGGCCTCCCTGTTCATGAACCAGCGGATCCAGACCAGCGTGGACGAGATCGACGATCAGGCCGAGACCATGGCCCAACAGGTGCGCAGCACCTCCGCGGCGGTGGAGCAGACCCAGGCTACCCTGGAGAGTTTTACTAAGCGGATTGAATCCCAATCAGCCGCAGTAGTGCAAACCTCATCATCCATTGAAGAGATGAATGCCAATCTGGACAGTGTTTCCCGGGTGGCGAACCAGTACCGGGGCCAAACCGGAGAGCTGGTGGACCTCGCCGGGAAGGGAGAGGAGCAGGCCGAACATACCAATCAGATCATAGAACAGATCAATACCCATGTGGATGCCGTCCAGTCTGTTATCCAGGTGATTAACGGGGTGGCCAGCCAGACGAATCTCCTGTCCATGAATGCCGCCATTGAGGCTGCCCACGCAGGAGACGCCGGACGGGGCTTTGCGGTAGTGGCTGAAGAAATCCGGAAGCTCGCGGAGTCCACAGCCGAAAATGCCCGGAACATCGGGGGAACCCTGAAACAGATTGTCCAGGAGATCGGTGAGGCCAAGGATCTGGGGAACGAGAACCTCGCCTACTTTAAACGGGTCAGGGAGGATGTAAACGGTGTCGCCAACGCCTTCGCGGAGATCGATCAGGCAACCGATGAGATTTCCGTGGGCAGCGGAGAGGTTGTCAAAGCCACCAGTGATCTGGTGCATATTACCGAGGAGATCCAGCAGGGCGCCCGGGAGATCGCCGAGAGCGTTACTGAAATGTCCCGGGGTTTAAAAGAGCTGCTTCAGGCCAGCGATGCCACGGATGAAAACTCCGAAAAGATCGATCAGGTTCTCTCCCAGAATAACAAGGTTCTGGCGACCCTGGCCCAGGCGAGTATCGAAGGGGTGGATTCAATCAACGAGCTGGAGAAGGTGGTGTTGAATCTGGATGAGTCGGCGATGAACTCCAACATGGCAGCCTTACGCCACCTCTTCTGGGCCATCCAGATACGCCGGTTGATCGACGGCGATACCAAGGGGGCAAAACTTCGGTCCACCGCCCTGACGGACTGCTGGACCCATGCCTGGACCCAGAGTCAAGCTGGTCGGTCCTTCCAAGGATTTAAGGCCTACGACGAGTTTGTTCCTCTGCACCGGGAGTTTCATGCCACCATTACGCAACTGGTGAACCGGATTAAGGGGTCGTCGCCGGAATCCCGCAGCGAAGAGGAAGAGGATAAACTCGAGGAGAATTACCAAGCCCTGCTTGTGCTAATAAGCCGGATTATCTCCATACTGAATGAACTGGGGGATGAGGTGGACCGCCGAGAGGCGGAGCGCCAGGCTCGAAGCGGCGAGGCAGATGCGGCAAGCACCAGCAAGGAGCTGGAAGAATCCCTAGAAACCGCCTGACCGAGGCAGCTGAACCTGGCGGGTTATGACCTGGGCTTGATGAGCCGGTAAAAAACACCCCGGTCTTGGGAGTTCCTCTGGATTGTTCCCCGGGCTTCCAGGACCGACAGGTATTTGTTTATCTGATTCGGGTGGTAAACACCGTGGTGGCCCCACACTCCCAGTACACACAATTCATGGTACAGGTTTCATGGGGTACCAAATCAATCCCCAAGGACATTCCCAAGCGTCGGCTGGGAACCGGGCCGAAGAGGTAGGTATCCATACGGCTGTCCCCGGAACTGGGACAGGTAGGTCTGACAGCCGGCGAACAGGTCACAGTGCTGAAGGGTTTTGTAGTGCGCAAAAGGTTGTAAACGGCACCAGATATAGCGGAGCAACCTATAAGTAGGCCCATGGGCTGTGTCGCCGGGGCCGAAAGTTACAACCTTTTGCGCACTATCGAGGATGCCCCTGCTCCACAGGCAGACTAGTAGTCCTGGTCGGTCTCCAACTCGGGGTCAATGATTTTGGTGTGGTACCCCGTGGGGTTTTCCCTGAAATACCGTTTCCGGTAGGCGCTGGGAGTGCTGCCGGTATGTTCCTTAAACCGTTTCGACAAATGAAAGGGGCTCGAAAAACCCAGTTCCCAGGCGATTTCCTTGAGGCTGAGGTCGGAATTGATGAGCATGGAGCTGGCCGCCTCGATCTTGAGATGGGTGTAGTAGCGCATGGGAGTGGTGTGGAGATGGCGGTTAAAGAGGCGGATGAGGTGTTCCTTGGAAATGTCCAGACGCTGGCATACCTGATCCAGGGATATCCGGCTGAAGAGGTGTTCCTGAAACAGGGATGCAGCCTGTTCCAGTTGGAGGTGGAAGTCGCCGCTTCCCCGGTTTGTGCCAGGGGCCGGGAGGCCCGGGCTGGTGTGCGGGCCGGCGGACGGGGTTCGGCCGGTTTGCGCCGCCTCCGATGGTGTTTGCAACACATCATGGGCGGATGCCGGGGAATCCGGGGTGTTCCGGTCTGATGGCTGGCCATGCATGCCCCGGCGGTGCATCTCCTCACCGTAGAGTTGGTAGAGAAAGGCGAGCAAGCGATGTTCCCCCGCCGCCCGCTGGTAGGGGTTTTCCGATGAAAAGCTGCTTTTTATCTCCTCCAGTACGAAGCGCTGGGAACCCCGGAGCCGTAGGGGAAACCGGGTCTGGAATCCCGGATCGTTCACCAGGGGGTAGACCGGCTCATCGGCCTGGAGGGTGAAGAGGGCGGCATAGTAGGACAGGGGGCGGTCCAGGTTCCGGGGATGAATCTTATGCACCTGGCCGGGCAGGGTTAGGTAGAGACTGCCCGGTCTGATGCTCCGGGTGGTCCGGTTGTTTTCAAAGGTTCCCTCGCCGTGGATGAAATAATGCAGTTCATACTGTCCCGCCTCGTGAGCATGCCGCCGGGAATGCCAGTGAATGAGCTGGGGTTTATTCATGGTGTGAATGAATACCACATCGGTAATCGTCATTCCTCAATTATACACATCACACGTCAATTATGTATATGTCCTGGTGCAGAATATGGGGCTACTATGACACCATAGAACGAAACCCATCGGTAAGGAGATGACTATGAGCAATGAAGTTTTTTCAAATATTCCCGAGATTAAGTTCGAGGGACCGGATAGCGACAACAGCCTGGCCTTCCGGCATTATAATCCCTCTGAAAAAGTAGGGGATAAGACCATGGCCGAACACCTGCGGTTCTCCATGGCGTTCTGGCACACCATGAACGGAGGAGGAAGCGATCCCTTCGGTGCTGACACCGCCCAACGCCCCTGGGACTCGGTATCCGATCCCATGGAGCAGGCCCGGATTAAGATGCGGGGCATCTTCGAATTAACCGAGAAACTGCAGATTCCCTTCTTCTGTTTCCACGACCGGGACATCGCCCCCGAGGGTGAGACCCTGGCAAAATCCCATAAAAACCTGGATGAGATCGTCGGCCTGGCCAAAACCCTGATGAAAACCAGCAAAACCCGGCTGCTCTGGGGCACTGCAAACCTCTTTGTTCATCCCCGGTACATGCACGGCGGCGCCACAAGTCCCGACCTGAAGGTGTACGCCTATGCGGCGGGACAGGTGCGCAAGGCCCTGGAAGTGACCAAGGAGCTGGGAGGCGAGAACTACGTATTCTGGGGCGGCCGGGAAGGCTATGAGACCCTCCTGAACACCGACATGAAGAAGGAACTGGATAATCTTGCAGCCTTCATGCACATGGCGGTGGACTATGCAAAAGAGATTGGCTTTGACGGCCAGTTCCTCTTTGAGCCTAAGCCCAAGGAACCCACCAAACACCAGTACGACACCGACAGCGCCACGGTCTACGGCTTCCTGGAGAAGTACGACCTGCTGCCCCACGTGAAGCTCAACATTGAAACAAACCACGCCACCCTGGCCGGTCACACCATTCAGCACGAGCTGCACTTCGCCCGGATCAACGGTATTCTGGGAAGCGTGGATGCCAATCAAGGCGATACCCTCCTGGGATGGGACACCGACCAGTTCCCCACGGACCTCTACGTCTCCACCCTGATGATGTACGAGATTCTGAAAAACGGTGGCCTGCACCGGGGCGGTCTGAACTTCGACGCGAAGGTTCGCCGGCCGTCCTACACCGTTCAGGATGTGGTAGAAGCCCATATCATCGGTATGGACAGCTTTGCCCGGGGGCTGAAGGCGGCGCATTCCATGCTGACAGACGGTGTATTGGAGGATTTCAACGCCCAGCGCTACGCCAGCTGGAACAGCGACCTGGGTAAAAAAGTGGCCCAGGGCAAAGCCACCCTGGCGGAACTCGAAAAGTCCGTACTCAATGACCCCGTTCATGTTCCCGCATCGGGACGTCAGGAGTATCTTGAGAGCATCGTGAACCGCTACATCTAAGGAATCTGGGAATACACCTGATCCCCAGGAATTCCGGGCGGACAACCTAATCATAAATCCCTTCACCCGAGGGATTTATGATTTTTCTATTTTACGCCTGCACTGGTACCCCTACCCGTACCACGGGCATACAAGGAACGACCCATGACAAACCGTAATCCATCAGCCGGGGACACACTGGTCCTCGGATTGGACATCAGCACCCAGAGTATCACCGGCACCCTGTTGTCGGTAAATCCCCGGAGCTACCGCGTACTGGCCGATCACTCCCTAGCCTATGCCCGGGACGAACGGACCAAGCACCTGGGAATCGATCCCCACAGCCTCATTATCCCCGGCCAGGAACCCGGGCAGGCTGAACAGCCCGCAGTCCTCTTTTTGGCTGCTCTGGACGCCCTCCTGGAGGACCTGAAGGGGCAGGGCGCAGCCCTCTCGGAGGTGGCGGCCATTCAAATCTCCGCCCAGCAGCACGGCCACGCCTATCTCAATGACCGGGCGCCGGCGCTGTTTGCTGCGCTCAATTCCACGGTTTCAGGGGGTGCCGGATCAGGAAAATCAGCCGGACCGGGCGACGGGTCAGCCGGACCGGGCGGGGAACAACAAAATCCGTCGGACCCGGATCTGAAAACCCGATTGGAACCGGCCTTCAGTTACCCCGGCTGCCCCATTTGGATGACCAGCAATACATCCCGGGAGGCCGATGATCTGCGCCGGCGGTCCGGGGGCAAGGACGCGGTTATCGCTCTTTCGGGCAGCGATTCGCCCCTGCGTTTTACCGGGGCGGTCATCCGCCGGATTGCCCTAACCGATCCTGGGGTCTACGGCGCTACTGCGTCCATCCGGCTGCTGAACAGCCTCATGGCGGGGGTACTCTCGGGAAACCCGGATGTTCCTGCCGACTGGGGCAATGCCTCGGGAATGACCCTCATGGATTATAAAAACCGCACCTGGTCCTCCGAGCTCCTGGAGGCCGCTGCCGGGGACCTTCCCGGGGGAGCCCGGGGTCTTGAGGACCGCCTGGGCGGCCTTGCCCATCCCCTTACCTGGGCCGGCAGGGTGGCCAGTTATTTTACCCAGCGGTACGGATTCTCGCCGGATTGTCTTGTGGGTGTTGGTTCCGGGGATAATCCCCAATCCAAGGTAGGTACCTGGGGGGATCTTCTCAGCCTTGGAACCAGCTTCGTGTACATGATTCACCAGGATGAACCCCAAACCGATCCCCGGGGTTTCGCCAATAGCATGTACGACGGCCTCGGCCAGCCCTTTGTCTTTGCCTGCCGGACCAACGGGGCCTTGGTCTGGGACCAGGTGCGCCGGAGCTGCGGTATTGAACCCCAGGACTTCGCCGCAGCCGATCAGGCCCTGGCCGCTTCCGCCCCCGGGGAGGACCCCCTCCTGTTCCAGCCCCTGGAGGAGAGTTTCCCCCCCAGTCCCGTCACGGGTAGGATTCAGGGCGATCTCGTCCGGGACTACCCCGGGGTGGTGGACAGCTCTCTGGGCCTGCTCTGGTATTACAGTCGCCATCTCTCCGCCGCCACGGGCCCCCTGGCCATTACCGGCGGTCCCTCGGCCAGTCCGGAAATCTGCCGTCGGGTTGCCTCCCTCTGGCAGCGGCCCGTGGTCCGGGTTGCGGGGTCCGGCGCCTCCCTGGGCGCCGCCCTGGCAGCCTATGCTGGTCTGATCCTGAATCCGGAGGGTCGGGGTGATTTTAATGCCGGTTCCTCCGTTGAGGCGGCGGCTGTCCTGGCGCCCCTGGTTTCCCGAGGGGGTGCAGAAATACCCCCCGATCCCGTTCTGGTGGCTGCCTACCACCATGGCTCCGATGCCTACATCCCGGCCCTCATCCGGCGCTTCGAGGCTCTGGGGTCCTAACCGGCCCCGGGATGGTATGGTTACCCGGCAGGGGCGGGGCGCTCCAGGGTATGGCAGCCGTTGAACCGGGCAAAATCCTCCAGGGCTGCTGTGAGCATGGCATTGGAATCACCATGGGAAAAAAACTCTCCATCCAAGTGCTCGGCTTGAACGGCTAAGACCTTTTCTGCTCTTCGGGCCTTGAGGTCCACCATTCCTACGAAGCCGCGGTGGCTCAACAGGGGCAGGCTGAAATACCCGTAGCGGCGTTTTTCCTTGGGAAGGTAGCATTCGATCCGGTAAGAGAAGTCGAAAAGGGCCTCCACCCAGGCGCGCTGAATGATGAGGTTGTCGAAGGGGGAGAGGATGCAAAGCCAGGGGTCGGAGTTCTTGGGGTGATCATTCGGTGAGGCCGTCGGCAGGCGCGGGTCAGGAAGATTCGGTGGGTCAGGAAGTTCAGGTGGGTCCAGACGACCGGTTGGGTCAAGAAGCACCGGCGGGTCCAGAAGCACCGGCGGGTCCAGAAGCTCCGGCCGGGCGTACCATCCCGGTTCGCCCTGAATAGTCAGGGGGAGGAGGGTGCCGGCTTCCACCTCGTCTGTCAGGGTCTGGACGAGGTGCTTGCGGCCGTCCTTGTGTTGGCTGGTCAGGAAGGGCAGGCGGCTGATGTACTGGTTTTTCAGGGTCATGTCTATGAGGTAGCCGGCCATTTCCTTGGGGTTCGGGGGGGTGGTGGAGATATGGCTGGGCAGGATACGTTCGGCCAGGTCGAAGACCTTCTGAAAGGACCGGCGCTCTCGGACCATGAGTATCCCCTGGTGGAGCAGTTCTTCCAGGGCGATTTTCGCAGGCTTCCAGTCCCACCACTGCCCGGGTTTGTCCCGGGGGTCTTCAAAATCCCTGGCCATCAGGGGACCCTCCTGGGTTATCCGGTTCAGTACATGCTCCACAATCCTTCGGTTTGCCTGGAACCACTCATGCCCCCGGCGGCGGATGCGCTGCATCCGGGGAAGGCTGAAGCGGTACTTCTCCATGGGCAGGTAGGCGGCGGCATGGGCCCAGTACTCGAAGATCTGCCGGTTTTCCAGGGCCGCGTCCAGGTCCCGGGGATGGTAACCCGGAACCCGGGTGTACAGAACATGGTGGTGGGCCCGCTGGATGACGTGGATGGTATCAATCTGAATATAACCGGTGTTTTGTACCGCCTGGTGGACGGATTCACAATACCGGTGGGCGAACCGGGAGAGAACGTGCTGTCGGGCTTCCTGGTTGGTGAGTTCCAGGACCGGGCGGCCGGGCAGGCTGGGTTGAGGGGCGCTCATCAATGCAGGCGCTGTTCTACAATCCGGGACACCAGCTTTGCCACAATCATCACGCTAAGGGTTATGACTACCCAAGGATCCAGACTGGCATTCAGGGATTGCACCACAATGGCTACCACCAGGGTGGCCACCCCGGCCATGTAGCCCAAGCGGCTTGCCCGGTGCAGGTGGCTCGCTTCCCGTTCATCCTGGGGCCGTTCCCGGTACAGGAGCCCCGCGTACAATCCGAAGGCACCGATGAGCAGCCCGAGAATGATCATCTGGAGCTGGGTCGGCATACTCCAACCGAAGGGATCCAGCTTGACCACCGATAATACCACCATCAGTACCGACAGAATAATCTCACCCAGACTCATCAACATAGAAAATCTCCTCCAGGGGCTTTTCGAATTCCCGGGCAATCTTCAGTGCTAACAAAACCGAGGGTACGTAGTTGCCCTTTTCCATGGCAATGATGGTTTGCCGGGTTACACCGATACGCTGGGCAAAATCCTCCTGGGTCAGCCCTGCCATCTGGCGGTGAATTTTGATTGTATTACCCACGGTTTCCTGTGCCATGACCGCTCCACTGTATACGCTAACGCCACTGGACATCAAGAAAGAGATCGGGAAAGGCCTGCCTCAGATGGTCTATTTTAGGCCAGTCCCAGTATACCACATAGGGGTACTCGGGGTTCTTCCTCATAAAATCCTGATGGTATTCCTCGGCTGGGTAGAATTCTTCGGGGCTTTCAAGCATTGAAAGGACGGTTACTATGGGTGATTCGAATGCCCCGCTGAGTTCCAGGTCGGTGATGGCTCGGCTTGCCATCCTCTCCTGGTCCTCCGAGAGGGTAAATATCTCCGACCGGTACTGGGTTCCCCGGTCCGGACCCTGGTAGTTTAATTGGGTAGGATTATGGGCCACCTGAAAAAAGACATCCAACAACTCCTGGTAGCTGATGACCTGGGAATCGTATTCAACGAGAACCGCTTCGGCGTGTTCGGTCACTCCCCGGCTAACCGCGTTGTAGTTTGCCATCCGTGCCTCTCCGCCGGCATAGCCAGAAACCGCCCTATGCACCCCTCGCAGGTGTTCAAACACGCCTTCCACCCCCCAAAAACAGCCCCCGGCGAACACGGCCGTCCGGAGTTGTTCGGGCCCCTGGGTCGGCTGGAGTGATTCGGGCTGGACGGAGGTTCTGTCCTGCTGTTCCGGGGGGTTCCCCTGGGCTGTACCCAGTCCGGGAAGCAAGAGTACCAGGGCAGCAGCCAGGAAGGCAGCTGGCGCCCGTCTGATTGGTATGGAAATCTGATTGATCATAGCTATCCTCCAAAGGTAAAGGTGTAGATCCGCGTTCCCCGGGACAGGGTCAGGGTAATCTCCCCCTGTTGAGTCCGGGGATGCTGCACCAGCTGGTACATTCGGCTGGCATCCACGGTTATACTGGGGCTTTCGGAATCCCCGGGTTGGGAAATGGCAATAGTCCCTGTTCCGCCCGCCGGGGCTGCTACCACGGCATTCACCGTCTTGGCCTGGTAGGCGAGGGTCACCCGGGATGAGTCTCCGGCGGCCTCGGCGTATTCCGGGGTAATCTTCCACAGACCCTCCAGGGACCAATGGTGGAGGTCCAGGGTTTCAGGGGGGCTGAATTCCTGCTCACCGAAGGCCAGAGGGGGGGTGCCCTGGAACCCTTCCGCCCTGCGGCTGCCCAGGTACATCTCCGGGGTCGAGGCATATTCCTGATTCGAAACCGGGCCCAGGCTTGTAGGGGGGGAGTAGCCCGCCTCAATGAGCAGGCTCTGGATCATTCTCTCGGTTTCCAGATAGTCGCCCTCACCGAAGGTGAAGAACCGTACCTGGCCCTGGGCATCAATCAGAAAATGGGCAGGCCAAAACCGGTTTTTATAGCTCCGCCACTGGGCAAAATTATTGTCCAATACCACCGGCCAGGTGATTCCCTGATCTTCCACCGCCTTTTTCACATTTTCCAGGCTTCGTTCAAAGGAAAACTCCGGGGAATGGACGCCGATAAGCTCAAAGCCGTGGGCCCGGTATTTCCGATACCAGTCCTGGAGATAGGGCAGGGTTCGTATACAGTTGACGCAGCTGTAGGTCCAGAAGTCGATGAGGACGACCCGTCCCTCCAGGGCATCCATGGTTAGAGGCCGGCTGTTGATCCAGGGGCCCTGGGCAATCAGGTCCGGGGCCGTGCCGTAGCGTCCCGCCACCGCCTCCCGGCTTAGATCCGTATCCACCCCTGCGAAGACGCCCTCCTGGCTGTACTGGTCGTTCTGTTCCAGGAGTTGATCCTCCCGTTCCCGGAGGGCCTGGTTAACGGCATCGCTCTGCTCCAAGGCGGTGAGGTTGCTTCCATATCCCGGGAATGCATCCAGGACGGCGCTTTGGAACCGCAGATCCCAGCCCAGGGCAATAACAAGGCTCATGGCCATCATTACCACCCCGAATCCCCGCCGGATTCCCTGACTATGCCGGCTCAGAGCGGGAACCCGACGAAGTAGTGCCCGGCCCCCCACCATAATAAAATACATGGGAATTGCTGTACCCAGACTGTAGGCCAGGGTGATTACAAAGGCTCCTGCATCAATGGAACTTGCCAGGGCCAGGGTGATGACCGAGGCCAGAATGGGGCCCACGCAGGGCGTCCACAGAATACCCAGGCTCATACCCAGGGGAACCCCGCTCCAGAACCCCCCAACCCGTCCTTGACGGGGCTGAAAGCGGGTCACCAGTTTTGATACCCCGGCTTCAAACCACCTGTTCAGCTGGGGTACCACCATGACCAGGCCGAACAATGCCAATACCGCCACCGCCAGGACCCTCAGACTCCCGGATTCCAGCCCCGTCGCCTCGGCCAGGGCCGAGAGGGTAACGGTGAACACGGTGAAGCTCAATACGAACCCCAGGATAATCCCCCAGGGCCTGGCTCGGCCGCCCCCGGAGCCCCCGGCCAAGACGACCGGGAGCACAGGTAGGATGCAGGGCGAGAGGATGGTTATAATCCCTGAAAGAAAGGCAAATCCCGCCAGTAAAAGCATTTACATCTCCTCGTCGGTGTGCATCACCAGGGTCTCAACCCCGCCGCCGGTCCAGCGTTCCGCGGCCATACCCATCGCGTCGATGCGGATAAAGGTTCCACCGGAACTCACCTCGTACTTCTGCCACACCTCCCGGGCCGATTTCGGTACGGTAATCACGGTTACCTGGGGCGGAATCTTGGCAAACTCATTGTCAATCATCATCTTTGCGGCCATGGATTCCTCGCTGTCATCTAGGAACAGCAAAACGGTGGGGCCGGTTTCCGCATACATGGCGGCTTCTTCGGGGGTGGTGTACTCCATCTTCATGGCCATGGCGCTCATCATCATAGCATCGTCCTTCTCCATGGCCTCTTCCTGCATCATGGTATCATCCTTCTTCATGGACCCCTCTTCGGAGGTTCCTCCCGCGAACATCTGGCCCATTCCCAAGAGGATGATCAGAACTCCTATAACTTTCCGCATATCTCGCTCCTTCTGAGCTCCCGGAGTTCCGGATACCCCGGGGCTGCTCGGTATGAATATTATTCCTGACAGAAATACTATACCAAATGTAAAGCCGACAATACAAAATGTCAAGTTGAGTATACAAACCTTATGGGAAAAATTTCTAGTTGGCCAAAGATTGCAGCGTTACACCTCGGGTGGACCACCCCGTGAAGATGAATCTATAGGAAACAACCATGCACCATGGCTGTGCCCTTCGGGCATGACCCCGAGGGTATTGTTGATGGGGGAGGGAACCAGGATAGTATAAAGAGCCCGGCGGACGGTCAGCCGGATCGACGGTAGTCAGGGTTAGTCTTCGTTTTGCTTTACCTGGTCCCAGAGCCGGTCCATCCGTTGAAACTCCTGGGGGCCCATGGGGACGCCCTGGGCCTTCATTTCCTGTTCCACCCCCCGGAAGCGGCGGGAGAATTTTGCATTCGCCCGGTGTAGGGCGATGGCGGGGTCAATATGAAGGAACCGTGCGACATTGACCACAGAGAACAGCAGGTCTCCCAGTTCTTCTTCCAGGTGATCCTGATTCTTTGTCTGTTCCTCCGGGGAGGAGCCGGCGGATGGAGAGGCGGTTCCGGAAGGGGATTGGGGAGCTGGGGATAGTTGCCGGTTCTTCCAGGCTTCCCGGGTTTCCTCCAATTCTTCCTGGATCTTGTCCCAAACCGGTTCGGCCTCGGTCCAGTCGAAGCCGGCTTTGGCGGCCTTTTTTTGGAGTTTGTAGGCACGCTCCAGGGGAGGAAGGGCCTGACTGACTGAATCCAGGATGGAATCCTTTTTGCGCCGACCCTCTACCGTTTCCTTGATCTGATCCCATTGACGGACAACCTCGTCAGGGTGGTCCGCCTGGGCGTGGGAGAATACGTGGGGATGCCGGCGGATGAGTTTTTCACTCACCTCGTGGAGGATTTGCTGAACAGTAAAATCACCCTGATCCTCATAGATCTGGCCGATCATGACGGCCATGAGCATTACATCCCCGAGTTCTTCCCGGATATGGGGTAGATCCCGGTGATTGATGGCCTCCACGGCTTCGTATGCCTCCTCGATGAGACCTGCCCGGAGACTCTCCGGGGTCTGCTCCCGGTCCCAGGGACAGCCCTGGGGGGATCGGAGCTGGCTGACGATTCGGTATAGCCGCTGGAAGCCCGGTGTTTCGGGGCCGGGAGGGATTAGGGGTTCTTTTCCGTTGCTCATGCCTGGCAGTGTAATATCCGGGACGGACCTTGCCAAGCCGGTCCGGGGCGAAGGCCCGACGGCTGGTGCATTCCCTGACTGGCGGCCGGGGCGGAGCCGGTCAGCGATCCCTGGCAGCCGGAGCATGTCCGGAGATACCTGCGACCCAAGGCTTGGCTCCGGGGCGGGGTTCAGAAGGGGAGGCAGGGGGGGGCTGATCAGAGGTTCGGGGCCTCAGAGCTAGGGGCCGGTGTCTCAGAGCTACGTGCCGGTGTCTCAGAGCCACCTGCCGGTGCCTCCGGCCCGGGGACCCTGTTAGATTCCAAGGATGGGGGGCCGACGCATCAGGTCCGGGGGCCTTTTTGGATGCCCAGGATGGGTGGGCGGATGGTGATTTCGGTAACGATGTTCGGCTGCTCCAGAATGTCGGCTACGATCCGGGCTAGTTCGGCGGGCTCAATGGCCGCCGCGGGGTCCGGGGAGGGGCGGAATTCCAGGTTGTCGAAGAAGCCGGTGCGGGTGAGGTCGGGGTTTATACAGGTGACCCCGGCTCCGAAGCGCCGTAAATCTTCCTGGAGGGATAGGCTGAAGCTGCGTAGACCTGCTTTGGTGGCGCTGTAGAGGGCTGCCCATTTGGAGGATCTGGTGGCCTCGATGGAGGCGATGTGGATGATCCGGCCGCTGTTTTTCTGGATGGCCGGAAGGCAGAGCTTAGCCAGTACCATGGGGGCGGTCAGGTTCACCGCCACCATGTTCTGGATATCCCGGGGGCTGATCTGCTCGTGGGGGCGGAACATACCGAAACCCGCCGCATTGATAATCCCCCAGGGGGGTGATTCCTCCAGGAGGGATTCCACCTCCCGGACCAAGGCCTCCTGGTTTTCCAGCCGGGAGAGGACGGGAACAACCCGGTACTGGGGGCGGGATGCCAGTTCAGCATGAATTGCCCTGCCCATACCTCCGGTGCTTCCGGTAAGGTAGAGGATCTTAGGGGGTGGAGAGGCGGTCTGATTCACGGTATTCCTCCTCGGGTAGGGTTCGGCCGGCGGAATGCATGGAGATTTTCTCCCCGTAGCGGGTAAGCATATCCTCCTCAAAGGCCGGGTTATCCGGATATTCTCGCCCCATTACCGCGGTCCAGAGCCGGGGATCCTCCATACAGAGGTAAAAATACACCTCCCGGTGCCAGTCCGCAAGCTCATGGTAGGCCAGGGTAAAGAGCTGCTCCTTGATTTCCAGGGGATAACTCAGTTTTCCCTGGGCGTTTTCCATGGGCATCTGCAGAATCTTGCTCCGGATCAGGCTCTTCCGAAGGGCCTTGATGACCGGTTTTGTGAAGGTGAGGGTGCCCAGGGACACCATTACTACCTCCCCGGGGACGAATCTTGCTCTCAATTTGCGGCAGAGCCCGGCGTAGTCCTCCTGCCAGCCCCGGTACCAGACCATGGGGTGCAGGTGGAATCCCACCAGGACGCCCCGGTCTGCCAAGGAACGGGCGGCGTCCAGACGCTGGTCGAGGCTTGCGGTTCCCTGTTCCTCATGGTCGATGATTACCGGGGTATTGAGGCTCCAGGTGCATACCAGGTTTGCCGGTACCGGTCGCGTGAGCAATGCGCTGACGTCCCCGGATTTGGTTTTGAGCTCCAGAATGACCCGGGGATGGCGGCGGGCAAAGTCCAGAAGGGCGTCCAGGGCGCCATGGCGTTCGGCCCACAGCAGGGAATCGGAGCTTTGGCCCGTACCGATGTGGTAGGATTTGTGCTTGTCCAGTTCCAGGGCGGCAAGCTTCTCGGGGAAGTCCGGATCGAACACCACCCGGCCGGGGTCATAGAAGGTCCTGATGGCACAGTAGCTGCAGTCGAAGCCGCAGCCCTGGATGACGTCCAGGGTTTTGAGGTTGCAGCACCGGGTCTTGGCGGATGCTACCGGGCAGTCCCCTAGGGCCAATGCATCCTGGGGCCTGTCCACCAAACGGCGGTGCTTCGGGGTGGCCAGCTCCATCCCCGTAAAATCCGTGTATGATTTTTCCCGGTCCCTCGTCTCCCGCCAGAGCCGCCGCAGATCTTCAAATCGGCATATTCCTCGGCTTACCGCCTGCTCCAGATTCACCTCATCCCAGCTGCGAAGATCAGCTGCCCAATCTACCACCTGCCTCAGCTCCTGGAAGCTGAAGCGCCGGTGATTCCAGGCGATCTCCAGGGCTTTGGCATCCCGGGGATCCAAGGCTTGGAAGGCATGGCTCCGGGTTATGGTTCGTACCACCGATTCTTTGGTGGCCGGAATGCCGGTATGGATGCCCGGACCGGGTTCGGTTGCCAGGACTGAAACCAGGCGATCCAGGGTATCCAGGCAGCCGGCCATGTAGGCCCTGGTTTGCTCCTTGGGGGGAACATTCGAATCACCATAGTCTGAGACCACCCGAACAATCGAAAATCGTGCCTCCGGCCAGAGGTCAGCAGCCTTCCTTGCCACGTACCAGCCCTCCATATCCGCGATTATTCCTATTCCGGGTTTCCGAAGGCCAGCCCAGTCTGTGAGCGGCTGGTCCACAGTGATCAACGCGGCCTGGAGTACTCCTCCCAGAAGCGGGCAGGTGATTGGCAACTCTTCGTCCAGGGTGATTTCACGGCGGCAGGATCGAGCAAGGACCGGCTGGCCCAGGACGAATACCGGTTCTCCGAGGGATTGGTCAGAAGGGTCCCTCGGAACCGGCCTGGGGGGAGGGGCGGCTGCGGTGCCCGCCAGGATAATGGTATGCCATGTACGCTTAGCATGTTCAGAAGCAGCTCCAAACAGCCAGTCCAGGGCGGCTTCGACGGCGGATCCGCCCACTCCGGTAACCAGAAGCACCGGTTTCTCGGCGCCGCGGAATACCCGGAAGGGACGGGTTTCATACTGTGTTAAGCCCAGGTGCTCGATGATGGGCTGAGCCTCAGCCAAAAGGGGGCAGAGGATGAGCACCCGGGAGTGGGTTGGCGTTTTATTTCCCGGCATACCGGGCAGTATACCCTAGGTCGGGGGTATTACAACTAGGGTGCAGGAACGATCGCAGTGTTGCCCCCTGCGGAACTACTCCCGGGGTTTAGGAATCGCCGTAGATCTCTTCAAAAAACAAGGCGAGGTCGGAGATGAGGGGTGTAAGCTCGGATTCCGGGACGGTCTGGGTTATCCGGGCCCGGTTCTCCTGGGTAAAGGAATCATCGGGGTAATACACCAGGGGTTCCAGGTTAGTAAGCCTGTCGCTGTAGATAATCTGCCAGCCCTGGGCGGTTTTTCCGAGAAATACCCCCAGGCTCATCCGGAAGGAATAATCATCAATGATCGCCAGGGCGGTCTGATTCGCCCCGGTGGTAAACACCCGCACGATCTCGTAGGCCAACCCGGCCTGCTCATCCTAGGGGAATTCTTGTTGCAACACCTCCTGCAGCTCCGTCGGAATTGCTGCGGGGTCGCCGTGACGATCGGCTCCTGCTGAACCTGTCTGGTCCTGTCCGGATAGGGGAAGTACCAGAAATATCCAACAGAGCATGCCTAGGATGCTCGTAAGCAGTGATGGGGTATATCCTGAACGGTAAGAATGACGGCTCATGGGCCCTCCTTAAACATTGCTGTATTCCATAGGGCGCAATGTATATAGGTCAACGTTCGGATGGGGAATGCCTAACTCCTTCTCCCTTGGTTGGGGATTCGCGTTGCAGGCGCAGGACAATCTCCGTACGGTTGGAAACCTTGAGCTTCCGCATAATACTATAGAGGTGATTTTTCACCGTGCCCTCGGAGATGAATAGGATGCCGCCGATCTCCTTGTTGCTTTTCCCGAGGGCCACCTGATTCAGAATCTCCGTTTCCCGGGGGGTGATACCGAATTCGGCGGTGAGGGTGGAAAAGTCGATGGGTTCTAACCGGGGCTCAATCCGATGCAAGGCCTTGGAAACCGATACCGCCAGGGTATTCCCGATGGCTACCATCCCAGCAAGGGTTATCCCGGTGGTGATGAGGTTCAGGTAGATTTCATTCGATACGGGTATGTTCAACAGGGAGAGGAGGAATCCCAGGGGAGCGAAGTCCCGGGAAAGAAGGATCTCCGAGTAATGGAATGTCTCCCCCAGGGTAATGAGGAGAAACATGGTTACCGCTCCGATCATGGCCCAGGCTTCTCGGGCACCCCTGAGGGCTGCAACGGCGAAGCGTAGGGTTATCACCAGGAGTATCAGACTCTTAATAAGGTTATAGACGATTACGATCCTGGAGTAGGTCAGAACCGGGACCAGCAGTACGACCAGAATATCCAGGGCTATCAAGAAGGTTAGGGGCAGGGTTACCCAGCGTGGCAGATAGCGGGGATACACGGATTCGATGAGGCGGATAAAGATTAAGAACACCAGGGGCGCCGAAAGGTACTCCAGTTTCAGCTGGAGAACCCAGGGAAAATCCGGGATGAGCCGGCTCACCAGCATATTGCCCGTGACGGCTACCCGTACCGACATGGTAATGAACATGATTCCCAGGAGCAAGGCCGCGGGGTTTTTACGGTTCCGGTAGACCACGAGGTTGTAGAATGCCAGGGTCAGGAAGCTGCCCACAAGAAAGATGTCATACATGGTTTCTGTGCTATCCAGGGCGGTGATTTGATCCGGTGTACCGAGCTTGAGGGGTTTCCACATCCCGCCCCGGCGGTGATGGTAGTTGGACACCTGGGCGACGATGGATGTGGTTCCCCGGGGGACATCGAAGGTTACGGTATCCATACGGTAGTGGGGCCGGGAGGTTTCCGGGGAGGTTCCTACATCACCGCTTTTTGCCACCAGTCTGCCGTTTATCCAGAGGGAATATGCCGTGGAGGGATTAGGAATCCAAAGGGAAGCCCGGGACATATCCGGTGGAAAGGTTAGATCCAGGGCAAAGGTAGCAAAGCCGAATCCCCCCACGGGGTTACCGTTATGCCGCCAGCTGTTCCAGGTGCCAGGCATTTCGAACACGGCCGCCGAGCCTCCGGCCTCGTAGCCCTGGGATCCTTGGGACGGCGAGATGTCTCCGGGTTCCAGCAGCTCTTCCCAAAAAATCCTCCACTCACCGGTGAGCTCCAGGATCCCCTGTTCCTGGAAGCTCCAGTCCGAAAGGTCCATCCATCCCGATTCGGCCCTGGGGGTCTGGGTATCCTGGTCAGTATGAGGAATCTGCTGATGTTGAGCGGAGAGTACAAAGCAGTTCAGCACTGTGAACAAGAGAAGGGCTACATGTCTCTTGGTGAGCGGATTCAACTCACGACACCCCCTGAAAAACACAGCCAGGGCGAATACCAACCAACATCCCCCGAAAGATCCTCGGATGCCCAAAATTATGACTAAAGTACTATGGAATAGTCAAGCCTCAGCAGCCATTAATTGGGTATGGGCATCGCCGGTTAGGAGCACTATGCGTCATAGCAGCCTTGGGAGTCTTATGGGAGAATATACCCCGATCCGACGGTCCCCAAAATTATACCCCCGTATTCAACGGCTGTGAGCCGGCCCCCGGAAGGGTGAAACGGGTTGGAAAAGGAGAAGAGCAAATGAAGAAACTGCTTATCCGGGTTGTTTCTATTGGCGGATTACTGGGGATCATGGTTCTATTCACCGGGTGTACCGGTATCTTCGGAGGCGAGGAGCCGGAAGCCGGAGCTACCCTGGTGTACCATAGCAACGGTGCCCAGTCAGGTAGTGTGCCCGTGGATTCCCGGCAGTACCTGCCGGGCGACGTGGCGGTTGTATTCGGTAATACCGGCTCCCTGGCGAAGCCCGGCTTCAGCTTTTCCGGGTGGAATACCCAGGCGGACGGCGGCGGCACACCCTATGCCGGGGGCGACAGCTTCATATTCGGTTCCGAATCTACGGATCTCTATGCCCAGTGGCAGGTGGTCCCGGAAACCTACCTGGTGACCTATGACGGCAACGGCGCCGACAGCGGAGAACCGCCGGTGGATGATACTACCTACCAGTCGGGAGCGTCCGTGACGGCGGCTGTTGTTCCCGGAGATTTGACCCGTTCCGGGTACGGAATCCTCAGCTGGAACACCGAGCCGGACGGCAGCGGCGTTTCCTATGCCCCGGGGGATAGTTTTCTGATAGAAGGGGAGGATGTAACCCTGTACGCCGAGTGGTTCGCCCTGGTTGCAGATGTAGCCCTGGGGTACGATCACAGCTTTATCGTCACAACCCAGGGAACCCTCTTTGCCATGGGCAGGAATTCCAACGGGCAGCTTGGCCTGGGAGACACCGATGACCGGCTGCTTCCCACACCGGTTCCCACGGATGAACCCATTACCGCCGCTTCGGCAGGGCTTTCCCACTCCCTCCTGGTTGACGAAACCGGTGCTGTTTGGGCAGCCGGTTGGAATATTGCCGGCCAACTCGGCCTGGGAGACACCGATGACCGGAATACCTTCACCGCCCTGACCGGTATCACTAACGGACTGGATGTGCAGGCCGCCTATGCCTTTTCAACCATCTTGACCACCGACGGTACCGTTTTCGGCATGGGCCAAAACCAATACGGTCAGATAGGTGATAATACCACTACAGACAAAGACTCCCCCGCCCAGTCACCGGGCATTACCACCGCGGTAGCCCTGGCAAGCGCCGGGTGGGCACAGTCCCATACCATCATTCTTACCTCCCCGGGCAGTGTGTTATCGGTAGGGGCAAACCACAGCGGTCAGTTGGGGGTGGGAGATACCACGTCCCGCTCCATTCCTGCCGCCGTGTCCTCCCCAACGGATGTGGTCGCCATATCCACGGGAGGCTTCCACACCCTGTATCTGACCGCCGACGGCACCCTCTACGGTACCGGCAGCAGCAGCCAGGGGCAGTTGGGAGGGGGCGCCAACGCCGAAGGCACCGAAGACCCCTATGAAATAATGACCGGCGTCGCAGCCATGTCGGCGGGGGACGAATACAGCATGGTAATCACCCAGGACGGCACCCTCCTGGCCTCGGGACTCAACGAAGACGGCCAGCTCGGCCTTGGCCATACCAGCACAATCTACGAATTCCTTCCGGTGATGGATGATGTCGCCGCAGTGTACGCCGGGATCGAGCATACCCTTATTGTGAAAACCGACGGTACCCTCTGGGCTGCCGGGGCAAATGACCGGGGCCAGCTCGGCGACGGAACCCTGATAACCCGCCCGACACCCGTGCGGATCACCTACTGACCGGATCTTCCAGGCCGGGAGATTCGAACAAGCCCCGGGAAAGGCAGGCTGGGACCCGACCGGCTCCAGCCCCCTATCCTAGGGGATCCTCGGGGGTAATAATCCAGCAGCCAGGGTGGTTTGTATATCCAATCCTCGGATAGTACCCAGCCGCCTTAGGGGCTGCCAGGAGGATGAGCTTAGCCCGAGGCCCGAGGGTTTCCCGTGTCTTTTTTTGCAGGGTGATTCCAATGCCCCTGGCCTGGTAATCCCTATCCACACAGAGATCCGACAAATAACACGCGTAATGAAAATCCGTTACCGACCGGGCAATACCGATTAGAGTACCCCCGATCCGCGCGGTCACCACCAGATTGCTGTTCTCCAGCATCCCCCGGATACAATCCCGGTCCTGAACCGGCCGCCGCTCACCCAATCCCGAGCGGTTTAAAACCCGGATAAACTCCTCTACTCCAACCGGCTCGTTAACAGCATACACCAATTGCTCCATGACCTTCTCCTCAAGAATACTATAGCGCTCCGGAGAAACCGAGGATAGACAGCTCCAGGGGTTGATCGGCCTGGGGCGAGGCTGGGCACGCACTTCCCTTCAGTACTAAGGTTTCATTGAATTTTTAGAAAAAAACATTAATAGGATTTTCCTGCAAATAGCATATGCTAAAATCTCCTTGAGTTAATTAGGAAAACTTCAGGTAAGTGGACTATTACAGGAAGTTTTTGTAAAAGGGTATTGATTATTGTCTGTTGCTCCTTATACTAAGGGGAGAATACAACAACGAAAAGGAGAGTTGATATGAAGAAGGTTGCAAAACTTCTCGTAGCAGCGGTAGTACTGATGGTACTCTTCGCGTCTTGTACAACCATGAAGGTTGAAGGTCTTTCTTACGGGGCTCCGGCAAATGTTGAGACCCTGGGTGAGTTTAACACCACCGTAACCGGGTTTAAGCTCCTGGGTTCCGGCGCCGGTACCACTCTGGTGAATATCCGGTCAAATGCCCCTGGGGACGACATCGAGGAAGCAATCCAGGATGAAATTGCGAAACTCGGCGGAAACGGCGCGGTTGATGTAACCATCGAGTACGGCGCTGAATTCCTTGACATGCTGCTGACCTCAGTAACCGGTAACGTGTACGCTCCGTACACCATCAAGATTTCCGGTACCGTCGTTAAGTACTAAAATCAGGCGGGTTTTCAGGTTCGGGAGGATTTCCGGGCCTGATGAAGACCGCCGGTGCAAAAGGCCCTTGTACGGTAACAGGTACAGGGGCTTTTTTTGTACCCCGGACAGCATCCGGCAACTCCTTGCCCGGAGGATGGTGTCCCGTTAAAATCACCCTAAAAAAGGAAGATAGAATGACAACACGCAAAAAACGGCTCCCCGGGATTTGGTCCAGGGGCGTTTTGCCCGCTCTCGTGCTGGCATGTTCGATCCTCGTTGCGGCGGGATGTTCAGGGGAGAAACCCGGAGACGGGGCTGTGGGAGCTGCTTCATCGTTTATGACGGCCCTCCGCCAGGGCGATCATGAGACGGTTTCCGGCTTGCTGACCGAGGCGAACGAATCCTTGCAGAAGGGTTCCCTGCCCATGTTCTCCCGCCAGGAGGTGACCGGTTCGAAGCAGGTGGGGGAGGATGAATACCAGGTTACCCTGCGCCTGGAGGGTGAGGACGGATTCTTGGATTTCACCCTGAGGGTTCTGCGCAGAGATGGTGTTTGGCGGGTCAGCCCGGATCTGCAGGTCACCCAGCCCCTGGATCTGCCCTAACATCCCGGGAGGTAGGGCGGTTTGAAGGCCTATCGGGGGGCTATGGTCAGGTGCAGCCGCAGGGTATTCTCACCCTGGGTGGAATCCTTCCAGGAGACATCAAAGTACTCCTCATGGGGGAGGGAAGGGCGGTCCGGTCCGCTGAGGGAGATGGTCCGGGTATATATGCCCGGGAAGGATAGGTCGTCGCCCAATTCATCCTCGTAGAACTCGGCGGTTATGACTAGTTCCTCGGAGGGGTCGTCAATGTACATGATTGGTCTCCAATTCAGGGGATAGTAGTCTCCTGTTTCGAGGGAGATGTTGTCATGCTCGCTACGGATCCGTTTGATACGCTTTTTTTCCTGCCCTTGGGCCAGGGTGATGTACCCGAAATACTCGGCGGCGTCGTCAGCGGGATTAAGGAATCCGTCACCCTCGGTTTCGTGTATGACGGTGATTCCGGCAACCTCAATCCGAAGGTCGTGGGGGGAGGTTCGGGGGCGCCCCGATGCACCGTGGATGTAAAATCTAAGATCCGCTAAAAAGGCATGGAATGCCGTGGGAACATCCCGGATGAAGTCCTGGCTGCGGTAATCCATGTACTCATCCCCGAGAACCACCGGATCCGCCGTGGTAAACTTGTGCCAGAACTGGGCATCCAGGAGATTCCGGTTTGAGTAGGCGGCGGTACGGGAAAAATCGGTGTCCAAGGGGCGGTCGAAAAGACCCTCATCCACCCGTATGTCTGTTACCCCGGTTTCCGCCGGAACAAACTCCTCCAGGGGTCCGGATATGAGATCCCCCCAGGCCCAGAAATTCACCATGGTCGCGGCCCTGGGGCGGAAGAGGCTGGTGGTTTCAAAGTTCAGGGTTTCCAGCCAGTCCTCCAGGTAGGAATCAATGACGGCTTCCTCGGGGTAGGTGCCGGGATGCCCCAGACGGGTACCTAGGGGGGAGCTCAGGGTGATGTACAGATCCACCTCCAGGGGATCGGGTTCGGCAGCTTCCAGGGATAAGGCGAGGTAGGTCAGGACCGTTCCCCAGCTATGTCCTACTACAACCAAGGGGAGCCCCAGGGATTCGGCGTAATCCTTTTTCTCCCGGAGGAATTGCCGCAGACTGTTCGGTCCCCGGTCTTCAAGGATCTTGGCCGTGTCGCCGGTGGCATTTCCGCTCCAAGGGAAGGATGAGATTTTGTAGTCCGGGTCTGAGAGCAGGGCGGTCAGGGCCAGGGAGAGGTAGGTGTCTCTATCGTCCATTGGTTCGGCTTCCATGCCGGTAATCTCCATTAGTTCTCCCAGAAGGGTGTTTACAAAGGATAGTCCCTCAACGGCCACGATGACGGCACCGGTGGACTGGTCCGGGGGCTGGTGTCCGGGGCCGGGTTCCCCCTCATCGGGTAGGGGGAGGACAGTGCAGCCGATGAGCCCCAACAGCAGAGTACTCAGGGCTCGTAACCGGGTGTACCCCGGGCCAGGCTGGCGGCGCCTCATGGCTTTACAATCCCGATGGTAAAGATGAGTTCTGCCTCTGTTCCGGCATTCCGGAAGTGAAGTTTATGTTCTGTCACGCCGTTCCACCCATGGCGCATGTAGATATGGGCCCAGGAATCACCCAGGTCATCATCGCTGGTAACGTCATCCTCCCATAGATGCCCCCAGAGTCCGATGAAGGCCGTAGACTCATTAAAATCCTGGAAGGTCCGGGTTTCCCTGCGGTTTACGGTGATCCATTGGCCCGCTCCGAGTTCTCCGTAATCGTCAGCCTGGGATTCCGAGACGGACCAGAGATGGGCGCCGTAAAAGGCAAGGTTATTTTCTGCCCGATATCCGTCAAATCCCCCATGACCGTATAGTTCCGCAGTGGAGCCGGCGTCATCATGGCTATGGAGTACCACCTTAGTGAGGGTTACCTCCACGGTCAGGGAATTATTAACGTCCAAACCCTGCTCATCCGCCAGTTGCAAAAAGGCAGCATGGATGGCCTCACTGCGCTCCTGGTCCTGGGCGAACTCCCAGATACCCGTCAGTCCGCCGCCCCCGGTCTGGTCCGAGGGCGGAAATCCGACAAACTGGGGATAATCGCTCACACTGTCGATCCAGGCCCGGTAGTCATTATCGTTTATAATGTTCTGCCCGAATTCACTGGCCCCCCCGTACACATTCAGGGTTTTCCGGGTGTTGGATTCGAATAGGCTCCGCTCCTCTTCCGATAGGCTTTCCGCGGAAATCCCGGCAGATACAAACTTGGCATCGAAGCTGGCTGAGGCCAGGACGGATAGGCTCCGGGCTGTGGTAATCTGGGACATGTCGGAAGCCAGGTTGTAGTCCAGTCTGCCGCCGGTGTATAGACCGCGGATGATGTGGGTGCCGTAGGTGGAAAAGAGTTCCGCTGGATCCGTATCGGGGTTGTTTATATCGGTCCGGGCCTGGGGGGTCAGATACTTCCCGAGGGTATCTATGTCTGCTGTACTAATGGCTAGTTCCGTTTTATAGATTTGACTTTGAATGGTGGCGTAGGAAAACTCCGCCCGGTTATAGGTGTCGGCTGAAAAATTGGTTTCTACCGAACCGCTGAAGGCCTTAAAGCCACCGGAGATTCCCACGTTCACAGCCAACTGAGAAGAATACTCCGAGATGGTTGTCCCGGTAAACGCCTGGAAGGAACTGGTTTCGATGGTCCTTTCTTCAATCAGGCCATCCTGGTCCAGGGCGTTGCCGTCCAAGACCGCCTTACGAACCTCCTTGGTATCTGCGTAGTTTCCGAAGATATTGTAGCCTCGGCCGATATTCTGCCGAGGATCCGGTGCTGTTGCTGGCTCGTTTCCCGGGTCCGGTTCGTCCTCCGGGGGCGGGCCGGGTAAAAGATCGCAGGACCCGAGACCGAGCACCAGGATCGACAGGAGTAGGGCGAGTCCTCCGGGGCGTAATACCCGGGATTTTAATGAGTTTATATGGGGAATTGCAGATTTCATGGCTGTGTCCTTCCTTTGTTTCGAGGCTTTAGATCGAGGTTCTTTCTGAACCTCAGCGGTCTGCGGGCCTTCAGAACGTGATCTGTACCGAGGGCCCTGATGTTGGGGGTGTTCCGTCCTGAATTCTTTCCTGGAGGGCGATGGGAAGAGGATGGGGCTCATCACCGTAGCCCTCTGAGGCTTGGGTAGCCGGGTAATTCCAGGGTGGTATTCGGGGAAATCACGGCTTCCTTACCCTGATTGATCCGGACATCGAAGGCCCTGAACCAGTAGGCCTCGGGAGCGTTCTGTTGGGTGAGGGGGTCCCCGTGGTGGTGTTCGAACCAATGGGGGCTGAAGCGGTACTCCTTACCGCCGATCTGAGCCCCGAGGAATACCCGGGAATGCAGGAAGGAATTCGGTGAGTGCTCGGGTTCGGTCATGGAAATACTGGCGACGGCGAAGACGTAATACCCGTCAGGGGCATCGTAGAGGGTCAGGTGTTCCGGCCCGTAGCCCTGGGATTCCTTGAGGTCCAGGTTCATGTAGGGATTGCTGGAGGACAGGGTGCCCTGTTCGGTCTGCTCATACCGCGCATCGCTAAAACTGAGGGTGAAGTCCGTGGCGGGGATACTGGCTTGCTGGGGTCCCGTTAATGTGATGGATCCGGTTGCCAGTCCCGTTTCATTATGTGTAATGGTCAGTACACCCGTTACGCCGGTCATGGTTGCTAACCCGAACCCCCCTGTGGCGAAAAATCCCGTAGCAGTTTCCGGTATGCCGAGGTCGAATGTCCCTGTACCGGTACCGTCCCAAAAACCGCCCTGGCCGCCCAGACTCCCGGTAAGGTCAAAGACCACGTCCCCTCCGTTTCCCATGGAGAGACTGTAGCTTCCGGCTTGATCATCCACACTGAGGGTCAGGTAGGCAGGCGTTTCTTCATAAATGAAGGTGATTTCACTGCCCTGGGCATGCCCAATGGTACCCCCGCCGAAGAAGCCGCTGGATGCCAGGCCATTGGGAGCCGGAGGTACATCGGGATTGTTCGCCTCCAGTAGCCACCGGGCGGTGCTCGATCCATCCGGGGCTGTTTCATCAAAATACCAAACGAAGATATCCATATTGCTGGATGGCCAATCCCAGGTTAGGGTTGCGTATATATCCGGTCCGGAACCCGGGCTGCCCTGGGGGGAAAAGGTTACCGTCTTTGGCTCCGACACGGTATGTCCCTGGGTCGACACCCCGAGAAGCTCAACGGTATTGGTACCGGGCTGCAAATCTATGGTTTGAGTAAAGCTCCCCATTCCCCCTCCCGTGGTTTCTAGATCCACCAGGAGGTAGCGGTTGTTTATTTTCAGGGCAGCAACGGCTAGGTCGGTATTGGCCAGGGATCCCGAGACAGAAACAAAGGGAACCGAGCTGTCCGTTGTATCGACCCTGAAGTCCGTTATTTCCGGAATCCCCGTGGGGGTGTATCCGGCATCCACATGAAGCGGCACATAAAAATCCTGGTATTCGCTGGGGGCCAGGGCTGGAATGCCCTCATACATGTCGGTCATCTGGCCCGGTACTGCATCAACCAACGCCACCCCGGCATAAGCCACAGGCCCCTCAAAAATCGGCGGATCCGAATACTCAAGGTTACTGAAGAGAAAAATGGGTACCGGGCCGTCGGCTTGTACGGCCACCTCGAAGGGCGCTTCCAGATAGTAATAGTTGAAAAAAGAAAAGCTCGAAGCAGGTATACTCAGTTCCTGGGTACCCACCAATAGATCTACATAGCCGCTGAGATTCGCCGTGGAGTAGAGATCGTGGGTATCCCATGGGTAAAACCGGGCTGTACCGGTTATCCCGGAGAGGGGCCCCTCCCCCCCGGGTTGTTCCAGGTCGGGATCCTTGCCGTCCGGATCCTGACCATCCAGGATAGTACATCCCACTAACACCGCCATACTAAGCACCAAAAAAATAATTCTGACAACCGTATTCACCTCTACCTCCCTGGACCTCGCCGGTCGTGCGCTCTCGCACCGTCTTTGAAACAGAAACCCGTTCAGGAGAAAAGATTAGTAATACAGTCGTAATTATTCCATGTAACCTTCGTTACATTTTTCGTACTCCGGGGCAAATTTACCCGGCATCGTCATCTTGAAGTCCCTGGGAAGATTAGGATATTCTTAAGCACCGGAGTTTCCATGGTATCCATGTCTAAATCCATCCTCACCCTCCTGGTTCTAACCGCGGGATTCCTGGGTACGATGAGCTGCCGGACCGAACAGAACAGCGAACCGCCTGTCCCCGGGTCCGAGATCAATCCCCCGCAACCTAGTGCACAACAAGGCATCCTGGATCTATCCGGACTTTCTCTACCCGAGCTGGGCCCCCGAAACATTGAGGGGGAGTGGATGTTTTTCTGGGAGGACTTTATTGATCCGGTAACCCGGATGGAGGATATTCCTCGGGGTGGTCAACCCTTTACCATGCCCCATTCCTGGAACGGTACCCCGTGGCAAAACCGGGAGCTTCCCGGCCAGGGGTATGCAAGTTATGCCCTGCAAATCCGGTTGCCCCGGGAGCTGGAACAGGTCGGCCTATGGATTCCCAATGCCTCCACCGCCTACACCCTCTACGCGGATGGAAAACCTATAGCCTCAAGCGGGGTTCCCGGAAAGACCGCAGATAGCTCGATTCCCCGATACCGTATTTCTAAAACCATGGTGCCCGTACAGAATGGCCAGATCATGCTCGTTCTCCATGTTTCTAATTTTCACCACCGCCGGGGAGGACTGTGGAAGGCAATACGGATTGGGACGGTGAACCAGATTGAGAATCTCCAAACCACCGAGACCATGTATGACCTGCTGCTGCTGGGGAACTTTTTTGCCCTGGGGCTGTACAATCTCTTCCTGTTTTTCTTGTCTCCTGGAAAACCGAAGGTCTCTATGCTTCTAACGGTATTTTTCGGCGTGCTGGTGGTGCGGATTCTCATGCTAGGCCAAATGCTCGTTACCCAGGTGCTGCCGGAGTTCCCCTGGGTGCTGCAGCTGAAATTGGAGTACCTAACCAGCCATGGGGTACCGGTGCTATTGGTGTGGATCATCGATCTCCTCTATCCCGGCAAATTGGATCGACGCATCACCCTGGCTGTTACCGGGTTTGTGCTCCTCAATTTCCTCGTGATGCTGGTGACACCCGTCCTGTTCTATTCGCAGATTGTCTTCATTTACCTCATCGGACTATTGATCGGGCTTTCGGCAGCTACCCTGCAGTTCATCCTGAATTTGATTCGTGGAGACCGTTCCGCCCTGGTGATGATCGGGGTTATCCTGATCATCCTTTTTGTGGTTCTGGGCGAATCGGTGCATAACTGGGAGCTGGTCTTATCCCGGGATTTTGCTCCCTTCGGGTTTTTGTTGGAACTTTTTTCTCAGGATGGAACTATCCGCAGCACCGCCCACCTCATTTCCACCATTGTAGCCGTGCTGAGTTTTTTTGTTTTTGCGAACCTCCTGGCCCTCGCCGCTTCCCGGAAGGCCCTGGCAGTTGCCGCCGCGTCTCCTAACCCTGATCCTCAGCCCCCAGCCCTTGATTGGCCGCGGCTGCACCAGGATTATTCTATTACCAAACGCGAGGGGGAGCTCATTACCCTGGTAGTCCAGGGACTAAGCAACAAGGAGATAGGCGAAAGCCTTTTCATCTCCGAGGGGACCGTTAAAAACCATCTCCACAACATCATGCAAAAACTCGGGGTACGCAACCGTACCGAACTCTCCCTGCGGGTCAGGGCGCTGCCCCAGGATTCCCCAGAAACAGAATCCCCACAGAGGTAAGAAAGGCCGGTTTCGGCTGATACACCGCCCAATGGTCGCTAAGCTTTTCGTGTTCCAAGTACACCGCATAGGAGCTGCCATCGTTCTGAAACCGGACCCCCAGCCGAAACTGGTAATCCACATCAATCCAGGATTCTGAGTCCCGGCGGTTACCCAGCACCACCCCCCGCGCCTGGGCAAACAGGCCGAGCCAGGGGGCGGGCTGCCACAGGGTACTCTCCAGCTCTCCGGCAAGCCCCCACCGGTATATCTCCACGGGCTGATCCGGAAAAACCGCGGGAATATTCGCCTCCCCCTCCAGGGTAAGGCTTGTTCGCCGGAGAAAGGGCCGGGCTCCCAGGATATTCCAATCCGGGCTCTGGTAGCCCGCCCCGAAGCCCTGGTGCATGATCAGCCGACGTGCCTGATCCAGGTCGTGCTTACAGCTATGCCGAAAATACAGGTAGGGAAAGCCCCAGGCGGTACTGAGTCCCAGGCGGGCTTTTAGATCCGATAGGAAACTGGATGCCAGAAAGTACCAGTGCCCGTTGGGAGACACGGCGCTTTGAAACATCAGCCGCCCCCGAAGGTCAAAGCTCACCAATCCCGCCGAAACCAGCGAAACATAGGCCCCCACCTCGTAGGTCCAGCTATGGTACCCCTGGCTCTCCTCAACCCTGGCACCGTCATCCAGGTAGGCCTCCCACCCCGGAGCGTATTTCCGAAGCGCCAGCCAGGCGGCGGTCTGTCCCAAAAACTGCGGGGCTGTTTCTCCTAGGTGATTTAAACGCCCCGGGACCGGCGGCGGGACAATAGCTTCGCTCCAGGCAGGGATTCTGAGTACCGTGCCGAGCAGACCTGCAATGAGCAGAATGATTTTCCATGACCTTGGATGCATCGTACCTCCCTATCACCGGGAGCCTGCCCGGTGGCGATAACCGCTACCATTATCAGGCTGGTACGCCCATACCGCCCCGAGCCTTTCGGGAAGGAGCGGGCCAGCCCGGTGGCGATCAGGGCTGCCGCTTATCCCAATAGTTCCAGGGCCGCAATGTCGATCTTTTTCATGGTAAACATAGCCTGGAGCATACGGTGTTTAGCGGCCTCGTTTTCGGAGGTCAGCAGGCGGTTCATGGCCTCGTTGGGAAGGATCTGCCATGATACGCCGTAGCAGTCCTTGAGCCAGCCGCATTGCTCCGCTCCGGGGTCCGCGGAGAGGGCGTTCCAGTACCGGTCCAGCTCCTCCTGGCTTGGGGTGTCCGCCACCAGCGAAATCCCCTCGGAAAAAGAAAAACCATGGTCCTGGGCACTGTCCATGGCAATGATCTGGCGATCCAGGATATGGATCTCTCCGTACATCACCGTTCCTGGAATATCCGGTTCCATCCCCTCGGGGTAGCGGGCGATCTCACCCACCGAAGCACCGGGAAAAACCGAGGCATAGTGGTTCATGGCCTGCTCCGCCTTACCGCATTGCTCCCCCACAAAGAGCAGACACGGGGATACCCGCTGTCCCTCAGGGGCCGGAGTAACCGAAACCTGGTAGGAGACCCCGAACCGGTCCTGAATCCAGCCGTAGCGTTCATTGAAGGGGTAGCTGTCCAGGGGCATGAGAATCCTACCCCCGGGAGTCAGGGCCTGCCAGATTCGGTCCACCTCCCGGGCATCCTGGCAGCGGACAAAGAAGGAGATGGATGGATTCGGGGTGAAGGATGCCCCGCCGTTCAGAGCAGTGAAGCTGAATCCGTCGATCTGATACTCCACCGTCATAACCGATCCCGGCTCCTGTCCGTGAAATTCCCGTCCAACCTCAGTATAGTAGGTCTTTGCGGTAATCCGTGAATTCGGGAATATTCCCGTATAAAACTCGGCAGCCTCCTCGGCAGCCTGGTTATCCAACCAAATGCATGCCCCTAGTTTCGACATAGCGGCCTCCTTTTACCCACCTATCTTAGAATTGTAGGAGATAATTTCCTTGATTTTTGCCGTCTTGCTATGGCCGGAGAAGATGTATACATCGCAGAAGCTAACCCTCGAACCGTCCTGAAAGAGCATGACCCCGTCCAGGGCGGCCTGGGCGCCGTGGGTAATGATGTGATGGATGTGCAGCTCCCGGGCCTGCTGGTCTGCCATAGCGGTTAACACCTCCCGAACCCGGGGTTTTCCCTGAATCTCCCGGTCCCCCACCATCCGCCAGAGGATATCCTCGGATAATCGGGAGAGTATTTCTTCCACATCTCCCCGGGCAAAGCTGATGTTCAGATCCCGCAGCAGGGCTTTTCGCGGGGCATTGTTACAGTCGTCCTTACAGTCAATGGAAACCACGGCGGTACCTTCCTCTCGGGAGCCGCGGGGACGGGTAACGCCTCCATTCCGGTGTTACCGTTATACAGGATCCCCGCATAAGGCATAGTATTTTGGTAATAAATATAGTGCAGAGAAAAGCCGATTGCAAAAACTTGTTTGCCATCGGCTTTGGAAGTCTGCCGGCCCTTGCTGCCGGGTATAAATGATTATCCTTTGTGCGCTACCAGATGATGCCCCCTAGTTCCGGGCGTAGGCAGCATCGTTCCAGCGAAGCTCGTTCTTAAAATCCCGCAGCCGAGTTTCACCGTCGATGACCAGGGTCTCGATGCCTGCCATGGCACCGTACATTTCCAGGACACTCTGGGGCACGGCTTGGGTGTAGACCGTGTGGTGGGCGCCTCCGGCAAGGATCCAGGCGGCAGCTGCGGTTTTAAGGTCCGGCAGGGGTTTCCAGAGGACCCGGGCCACAGGCAGCTTCGGCATGGCTTCGGGGAGATTTACCGCTTCCACTGCATTGAGTATCAGCCGGAGCCGCCCCCCCAGAGTTATGAGGGATGCGTTGACCGCCGGCCCCGGGGCACCGTCAAATACCAGGCGGACCGGATCGTCCTTGCCTCCGATTCCCAGAGGGTGGACTTCTAAACTCGGTTTTTTCCCCGGTGCTGCGATGGAAGGGCAGACCTCCAGCATATGGGCCCCGAGAACCATGGGCTCTGCGGGATCCAGGTGGTAGGTATAGTCCTCCATGAAGCTGGTGCCGCCGGCCAGCCCCTCGCCCATCCGCTTGACCGTCCGGAGCATGGCGGCTGTCTTCCAATCCCCCTCTGCACCGAATCCGTAACCGTCAGCCATAAGCTGCTGGACCGCCATTCCCGGAAGCTGATCCAGACCGTGGAGATCCTCGAAGGTGGTTGTGAAGGCGCCGAACCTTCCTTCCTCCAGGAATGCACGCAACCCCGCTTCAATTCTCGCCGCAGTACGGAGCTGGGTCACCCGGTGTCCGCTCTTATCCTCGTACCGAGCCCGGTACTTTTCCACGACCCGGTTAACCTCGGCATCGGTAACGGCAGTAACCCGTTCAACTAAATCACCCACGCCGTACCCCGAGACCTCAATGCCGAGGTCGATTTGAGTGCCCACCTTATCGCCCTCGGTTACCGACACCTCTCGCATATTATCCCCGAACCGGGCCACCCTGAGGCTCCGGGTTTCCGCGATTCCTCGGGCGGCGCGGATCCAGTGTCCGATCTTCCTTACCACCTCCGGATCCTTCCAGTGGCCGACGACAACCTCCCGGTGTTTTCCCAAACGGCTCATAATGTGGCCGTACTCCCGGCCGCCGTGAGCGCTCTGGTGCAGGTTCATAAAGTCCATATCGATCTGGCCCCAGGGAATATCCCGGCCCATCTGGGTGTGGAGATGGAGAATGGGTTTTGTCAGCTGGAGCAGTCCCTTTATCCACATCTTGGCAGGGCTGAAGGTATGCATCCATGTGATTACCCCGATACACGCCTCCGTCGCCGATGCCTGGATGCAGGCGGCGAGGATCTGGTCCGGGGTGGTGACCACCTCTTTGAAGATGAGTCTTCCCGGTATCTCCGGGCTGTCGTCCAGGGCTGCGGCGATTACCTTCGAATCCTTCTCCACCTGCTGGAGGGTTTCGGGGCCGTAAAGATGCTGGCTTCCGGTAATAAACCAGATTTCTTTGTCTGAAAATACGCTCATGTCTTGTCTCCTATCTGTCCGTAGTAAGCCCCGGGGCCGTGTTTCCGCGAATAGTGTTTATCGGCCATGGGGCGGGGTATGGATTGGGGTTTTGGGGTGATTTGCTCCGTGAGGGCCGCCATTTGGGCCACCGCTTCCAAGGCCACGGCATTCCTGGCAGCATCCATGGCTGTCCGGCCCCAGGTAAAGGGACCGTGGTGGGGTAACAGGGCTCCCGGATGCTCCAGGGGATCAAGCCCCCTCTCGAGAAAGGACTCTAGGATGGCGGTACCCGTGGCCTTTTCGTATTCTTCTTCAATCTCCTTGGCAGTCAGGGGGCGCACCAGGGGAATCTGATCCGCCCAGTGATCCGCATGGGTGCTTCCGTACACGGGTATCGCCCGTTCGGCTTGAGCCCAGGCTACTGCATGGATCGAGTGGGTGTGAACGATACCGCCGATGGTCCGAAAACCCCGGTACAGCTCACGGTGGGTGGGAGTATCCGATGAAGGCCGTTTAGATCCGTCGGCGATGGTGCCCGTTTCGAGGTCCAGCACCACCATGTCCTCGGCCCGGAGCTCCCGGTAATCGACGCCTGAGGGTTTTATGGCAAACAAACCCAGGTCCCGGTCGATGGCCGATGCATTACCCCAGGTAAGCACCACGAGACCCTCAGCTTTTAGCATCAGATTTGCCTCAAAGGCAGCTTGGCGAAGTTCAGGATATTTCATGAGCGGTCCTTTATATCCAGGAGCCGCTTCATGGCAGCATACAGGTCCGGGGAGGCTCCTGGCACGCCGAAGGCGTCATGAAGGTTCCGGTAGATCCCGTATAACCGGGTATAGACTTCATGCCGGGAGGGATCGGGGGTGTAGACCTCATCAAGGGTACCGGTCATGGCCCCCATGGCCGAGGAAAAATCATCGTATCCGCCCCGGTCCGCTCCCGCTGTTACAGCAGCTGCCACCGCACTGCCCAGGGCTGCAGTCTGGGTACTCCGGGATAATTCCATGGGTTTGCCAAGGACATCCGCGTAGATCTGCATGAGCATAGGGCTTTTATAGGGGATTCCGCCGCAGGCAAGCACCCGGCGGGTGTTTACGCCGTACTCCTCGAAACGTTCTACAATGACCCGGGCGCCGAAGGCTGTGGCCTCCACCAGGGCCCGGTACATCTCTGCAGGGGTGCTATGGAGGGTTAATCCAATGAACAGTCCGGTGAGCCGCTGATCTACCAGAACGGTACGGTTTCCGTTCTGCCAGTCCAGGGCCAGTATCCCGCTCTGCCCGGGACGCAGCCTCCGGGCCTGATCCTCCAGATCGGCAAGCACCTCGCCGGTGGGTCTTCCCGGTCCGGCAATCTTGGCAAACCAGTTGAAAATATCCCCGATGGCTGATTGCCCCGCTTCAAGACCATGGAATCCCGGGAGTACCGATCCCGGCACAATGCCGCAGAGCCCGGGAATATCCGGGAGGGAGTCGGAACCGTCGGCCACGGTAATATCGCAGCAGCTGGTGCCGATGTTTTTTACCAATACACCGGTGCCAACTCCGGCGCCGACGGCTCCAAAGTGGGCATCGAAGGCGCCTAGGGCCACGGGAATCCCCTCCGGAAGGCCGAGTCTGTCCGCCCACTCCGGGGTCAGATAGCCCGCAGGTTCCTCAGCGGTACGGGCGTGGGCCGGCAGGCTGTCCCGGATACGGCCCAATTCGGGGTGCAGGGCCGTGAGAAATTCCCGATCAGGGTACCCGCCCCAGGATTCGTGAAACAGGCCCTTATGGCCGGCGGCGCAAATCCCCCGGGGAATCCCATCTGGGGCAGTGTTTCCCGTGAGAATGGCGGGTACTAAGTCGGCATGTTCAACCCAGGTTGCAGCCGCAGCGGATACACGGGGATTCGAACGTGCGCACTTGAGGATCTTCGCCCAGAACCATTCCGAGGAGTAGGTGCCCCCGATTTTTCCCAGATACTCGGGATGGAGTTCCCGGGCAGCAGCGGTTATGTCGGCAGCCTCGGCAAAGGCGGTATGATCCTTCCACAGCCATACCATGGCATCCAGCTCCTGGGCGAACTCGGGCCTCAACCCCAGGGGGGTGCCGTCCTGATCCACCGGAATCGGTGTAGATCCGGTGGTATCCACGCCTATTCCGATTACCTGGTCAGCTTCAACAGCTGATTCTGTAGATCCTTGGTTTAGTATGGAACGGATCACCGCTTGGAGTCCGTCGATATGATCCTGGGGATGCTGGCGGGCAAGGTTGCTGTCCCCGGCATCAATGAGAACCCCGTCGGTTCCGTGGGGGTACGGAAATACGGCTTCAGCAGCGGTATTTCCGTTGGAAACATCCACTAAAACACCGCGGACGCTGGATGTACCGAAATCCAGGCCGATGGTAAAACGCTTCATCTTCTTACCTCTTATCAGTCGCATGCTTGGGAAGGATCGGCCGCCCGGAGGCAGGTACCTTCGTTGTGGCTGCGTGCACGTACACGCAACCACAAAGCCATAGTACGCCTAGTTGGACCGGTTGTCAAATAAAGTTCATCCGATTTTTTTCCTGTGGGGTTTAACGGGGGCTCAGGGGACATGGCACCGGGGTGAGCGGCCCCCTGGATGGCGGTACCGTGAATTGCCGGGGAGGCTACATAGGAGGTGCTAATCAGGAGATGCTAAGCAGCCGGCTGGGCCAGAAGGGCTAAATCTCCCGGTAATAGGACCAGTTCTCGGGGCTGATAATATCAATCGGCATGGAGAGGGTGTCCGGCAGCTTGGTTTTCATTGCAAAGTGTTTCCAGAGCAGACGCATGGCTTCAAAGGTTTGAAGGGAGGGGTGCTGACTGATGAGGAAACTGATTTGACCCTCTTGAAGGGCTTCCAGGTTTCCCGGAGTCATATCGTGACCGATAATGAGCCAATCGAGTCCCCGGAGAGCCGCCCGCCGGGCAACCCGGCCTACCGCGGAGTTTGCAACATAGAGCCCCGAGACCTCGGGCAGTGCGGATTCGATGTTGGCTAACACCTCGTCAATAGCATCGGGGTTGTCGGGGTTGTGCAGTTGAAATACCTGGGAGATTGCACCGGCTGTTTCGGTTTCGAGGAAGGAACGAAAGCCCTGAATCCGCTGGTCGATGTGGTGATCCCCGGGGCTAATGGCTACCGCAGCAAGCTGCCGCGCGGATTTCGCGGCAAGACAGAGCAGCCGGGCACCCAGTTTTCCCGCGGCGTGGGCATCCTGACCGACGAAGGTCTCTGCTCCTGAACCGGGCAGGGGGGTATCGAACAGAATAAGGGGCATCTCCGGCGGCACGGCCGCCAGGGCCTCCCGGGCTGGATCGGTAAGTACCGGGGCTAGGAGAAGGGCGTCGCTACCTCCGGCCAGGGCCTCCTCCACCGCCCGGTGAAAGTCCCGGGGTTCGGTTCTGTCAAAGGGAAGGTGAATACTCCGTAGACCCAGGCCTGCATAGTCTTCATTCGCCCTGGCCAGTCCCCGGGCCGATTCCTCCCAGAAGCCGCTGTCCTGATCCGTCCGGGGGAACACTGCCGCAACCGTCCAGGTTTTCGCCTTCGAAAGCCTGCTTGCCTGAAGGTTCGGCGAGTAGCCGGTCTCTTCGATTATTTTTTGGATCCGGGCCCGGGTAGTATCAGAGACCCTGCCCCGGTTATGAATAACCCGGTCAACGGTTCCTATAGAAACCTGAGCGATTCGTGCAATGTCCTTGACGGTAACGGTTGTCTCTTTCACAGCATCACTCTACTACAATCCTTCTCAGCTGGCCAGCACGAAACCCGGGCAGCTGCAGGGCAGACCGGTTTGGGTTCCCGGTGAGTTCCCGTTTTGGGGGGGAATGAACCCGGGATATCCGGCGTACCCCCATGATAGTACGGGCAGTTGCCGCCTGGGAGGAAGGGATCCCTACCGGGAGGCTACACCGGTTCGTTTTCCGAGAGGCACCCAGCCACGGCGGGAGGTGTATTTGCCCCGGGGGACAGGAAAAAACCCCTCCCAGGGGACTGAGGCAGTGAAATCACCAAAAAAAGTAAGAAAAAGATTGACAGATTGCCAAACCGGATTCAAAGTAACCTTAAGCGTGAACGTACACGCAACCAGGATTTTTCATTCATGAGGGGATTTTTCCCCCTAAGCGCTGGAATTAAACGGAATCTACGCGGCGTTGCCGTGTTATAACAATAGGGTCGTTTCGAATCAAATGGAGGTGCGAAATGTCATTGCGAAGAGTTTCTAATCATGGGGAGCCCCGGTTGAATAGTCTTACCAAGACCATCGGCCTGGTTCTGGTATTTTGGCTGGCAGTGGGCGGGATTGTAGTAGCCGGAGGTGGTCAAGAGGCTTCAGGCGGCAGCGATCTCATCAAGGTAGGGATCGTAAACCTTCCCCCGGAGGAGTCCGGCTATCGGCAGGCAAACGTTGAGGATATGAACAGCGTTTTCTCCCGGGCTAACGGCTATGATGCCCGGCAGACCAATACTGCAGACAACAGCGAACAGATTGCTGCTGCTCAAGGCTACATCAGAGACGGGGTGGATTACCTGCTCATATCCGCCGCCAACGCCACAGGTTGGGACAACGTACTCCAGTCGGCAAAAACCGCCGGTGTAACCGTCTTCCTCTTCGACCGGCTCATTCAAACCAATGCGTCCAACTACCAGGCAGCCCTTGTCTCGGATATGTACGCCCAGGGCACCACTGCTGTTAATTGGCTGCTCAGTCAAGGGTTAGACGAGTATAACGTCATTCTGATTCGCGGTCAGCTGGGTTCCGCCGCAGAGGTAGGACGGAGCGATGCAGTCTTGAAGGCCCGGGATGCGGGAAAAATCAACCTTGTTGCCGACGGAACCGGGGGAGACAGCTGGAGCCTTGAGGAGGCACGGAAGGTTGTTGAAGCTGCCATTACTGCCGGGAAGGAATTTAACGTGATTTATGCCCAGAACGATGGTATGGCCCAGGGTGCGGTTCAGGCACTGGATGCCGCAGGCATTACCCACGGAAAGAACGGTAAGGTTAAGATCATGGGATTCGACTTTAACCGCTTCGCCCTCCGGAATGTACAGGCCGGCTACTGGGATTATGACGGACAATCCAGTCCCCGCCAGGCATCCCAGATTTCTTCCTGGATCAAGAGCCGGGAAGCCGGTGAAACCATCCCCAGCGGGATTGTGTACCTGGACGAGATCGGCGTAGATACCTCTACGGTTACCAATGACATCATCGAAAACCAGGGAATCAATGCAGATCCCGGCGAAGGTGTTGTAACTCGATAAGAATTCGAATTCTACCGCAGTGTTGGTATGTGTACGGGCCGGAGTAGATTCCTCCTTCATACAGCACTGCGGTTCTTTGTAAGGAGAACCTAGTGCGCAAAAGGTTGTACCATTGCACCCCGGCGACACCACCCATGGGTGAGAGTATTGGCTGTGCCGCTATATCTGGTGTGGTTTACAACCTTTTGCGCACTACATAAGGAGAAGTCCCCATTGCAGAATCAGATCGTACTTCAGATGCAGGGAATCTGTAAGTCCTTTCCCGGGGTCCGGGCCCTGCACAATGTCAGTTTTACCCTTAGAAAAGGGGAGGTCCACGCCCTCATGGGCGAGAATGGCGCGGGAAAATCCACCCTGATCAAGGTGATGACCGGGGTTTACGAGAAGGATGCCGGCCAGATAGAGATAGAGGACCAGGCCATCCATTTCCGGTCTCCCCAGGATGCCCAGAACTTCGGCGTCGGAACCGTGTATCAGGAAATCACCCTCTGCCCGAACCTGACGGTGGCAGAGAATATGTTCATCGGCCGGGGGCGGTACGCCTTTGTGAACTGGCGGCAGATGAACCGGCGCGCCGTGGAGCTGTTGGCCTCATTGAGCATACCCGCACGGCCGACCCAACAGCTTTCCAGCTGCTCCTTGGCGGTCCAGCAGATGATTGCCATCGCCCGGGCCGTGGATATGGATTGCAAGATCCTCGTCCTGGACGAACCGACCTCATCCCTGGATGAGGACGAGGTGAATAAACTCTTTGCCCTCATGAGGGAATTGAAGTCCAGGGGGGTCGGGATTATCTTTGTGACCCATTTTCTGGACCAGGTCTATGAAATCAGCGACCGGATTACCGTCCTGCGAAACGGCGAGTTCATCGGCGAATACGAGGCAGAAAATCTGCCCCAGATTGATCTCATCTCCAAAATGATGGGAAAAGAATTAGACAACGTTTCAAAAATCAGCAATACACAAACCCTGGAAGGGGACACGAGTACACCGGTCTTGGAGGCTTCAGAGTTGTCCAGCGCTGCAGGGGTGCGCCCCTTTGATTTTTCCATCCGCAAGGGAGAGGTAAACGGGTTCACCGGACTGTTAGGATCGGGACGCAGCGAAAGCGTCAGGGCAATCTATGCCGCAGACAAGGTGACCGGCGGACAGGTAAGCATGCACGGGAAGGACGTGAAAATCACCAAACCCCTGGATGCCATGAAGCTTGGTATCGGCTACCTGCCCGAGGATCGCAAGGGAGACGGCATTATTGAGGATCTCTCCGTTCGGGATAATATCATTCTTGCCCTCCAGGTCATGAAGGGCTTTTTTAAACCCCTTTCCCGGAGCGAGGCCGAGACCTTTGCCGACCAGTACATAAAGAGCCTGAACATAAAAACGGCATCCACCGAAACCCCGATCAAATGTCTCTCCGGGGGCAACCAGCAGAAGGTCATCCTGGCCCGATGGCTTCTGACCCATCCCGAGTACCTCATCCTGGATGAACCCACCCGGGGCATCGATGTGGGAACCAAGGTGGAAATCCAGAAGCTCGTACTCCGTCTTGCGAAAGACGGGGTCAGCGTCACCTTTATTTCCTCAGAAATTGAGGAGATGCTGCGCACCTGTTCCCGGCTCATCGTCATGAAGGACCGGGCCATCGTTGGTGAACTGAAGGGGAATGATCTAACCCAGAACGACGTCATGCAGGTAATAGCCGGAGGAGGAGCACAACCATGACCGAGACCCTACCGACCAAAAAAACAGCAGATAAACCCCGGGGATACCACATCCTGCTCCCCCTCTCGGTTCTGCTCATTTTAATAGTGATCAACCTGATTAAGGGCGCGGATTATTTTAGTATTTCTGTTATAAACGGCGCCCTCTACGGGAACATTCCGAATATCCTCTTCGGGGCCTCGGAACTTGTCATCCTTGCCATCGGCATGACCCTGGTCACCTCTTCTTCCGGAGGCCAGGACATCAGTGTGGGGGTGGCGGCGACTATTACCTCTGCGGTCTTCGTTTGGGTGGTCCTCGGAGCGGGACAGATCACCTGGCTGACAATTCTAGCCGGGTTTCTGGTTTCCTGCCTTGCCGGGATTCTCATAGGGGGATTCAACGGTGCCCTGGTAGCGGTGTTCAAGGTGCAGCCCATGGTCGCCACCCTGATTCTCTTTACCGCCGGCCGTTCCATCGCCTTTCTCATCGACGGCAAGCTATCCCCCATTCTGGCCAACGATCTTACAAGCCAGCTCGGCGGGGTAATTCCCGGTGTGCCGATTCAGACACCGATAATCCTGACGGCTCTGTTCATAGCCTTGGTGGCCTTGTTCCTAAAAACCACCAATCTAAGGCTCTACTCCGAGTCCGTGGGGATAAACGAGACCGCCGCCCGGCTGAACGGTATCGATCCCATCCGGGTGAAGTTCCTTACCTACATGATTCTCGGGGTCTGTACCGCCGTAGCCGGTTTTATAGCCGTGACCAAGGCAGGCCGCCATGACAGCGTAAACCTGCTGAAGTTTGTGGAGATGGACGCCATTTTGGCGGTAGCTATCGGAGGGAACGCCCTGGGGGGCGGCAAGTTCAGCATCTCCGGATCAATAATCGGCGCCTATACAATAGAGGTACTCAACCGGACCCTGCTTCGGTTGGAGGTGGACACCGAGGCTATCAAGGCCTTCAAGGCGGTATTCATCATCATCTTAATGGTAATCGCCTCGCCGGTGGTCCGGGCATACACTGCCAAGGCCAGTAAATGGCTTAGAGAACGCATCAAGGGGCCGGGAATTCCGGCCAAGGGGGAGATCTAAGGTGGAACCGACAATCACCATGAACCATACAAAACCGGCCAAGAACCGGGAAGCCATATCGAACTCAAACCTGCTCTTCTTTATTGCCGCGGGTATCTTCGTCCTCATGTATGCCCTGGCCATCCTGAATTATCCCGGCAGCTTCCTGCAGTTTCAGACCTTTTTTGACCTCTTCAGCCTGAATGCCCCCCTGATCATTCTGACCCTGGGCATGAGTATAGTGATGATCGGCGGGGGAATCGATATCTCCGTGGGTGCCGTAACCGGCTTGGTAACCATGAGCTGTGCGGTGTTTTTGGAATCCCAGATGGGCAGCGTGGGAGGCGCCATGCTCCTGTCCCTGGCCATCGGCCTCGCCTTCGGACTACTCCATGGGTACCTCATTGCCTACCTGGAAATACAGCCCTTCATCATCACCCTGGCAGGAATGTTTCTGGCGAACGGACTGCTAACCACCATCCATAAGGACCCCCTGAACGTTACCCTCCCGGAGTTTATTGCCCTCCGGGATTTTGAGTTCGTCATTCCCTGGCTGGGAAGCCAAAACCGTCTGGGCATTTTTATACCCCTGGAGGTCAAACCCGGTGCGGTGGTTGTTGTCGTGCTTGTACTGATCCTCGCCGGGGTCATGAAGTGGTCGCGGTTCGGCCGTAATCTCTACGCAGTGGGCGGCAACAGCCAGAGCGCCCTGATGCTCGGCATTAACGTGAAACGGACACGGTTTTTTTCATACCTTGTCTGCGGGCTGCTTTCGGGCATTGCAGGCTTCGTCTATATAATGACCACCGGTGCGGGCAATGTGGGTAACGCCGCAGGCTTCGAAATGAAGGCCATCGCCTCGTCCATCATCGGGGGCACCATGCTAACCGGGGGTGTGGGTAACATCTTCGGTTCACCCATCGGCGCCTTGACCCTGCTGACCATTAACGAACTCATCCGTGCGGCAGGGATTAATTCGAATTTCCAGGCCATCGGCAGCGGCCTCATGCTCTGCATTTTCATTGTGCTGCAGAGTGTGGTCGTTTCCCTCCGGGGCCGGGACGCCTTCAAGATACCCCTACCTGCCTGGCTGCTGTCTTGGAGGAAGAAGACCTAGGGTGATTCTCATGCCCGGGTAACCTGTGCTTGGTGCGCAAAACCGTGATAATCCCATGCCGGCAACACCACCTCCGGGATGGGCAACGGTGAGTTCCTCAAAACTCACCGCCCTGTATTGTACACCAGCCAGCTGTAGAGTGCCGCGCAAGCCCCAATGAGGAGAACCACCATGTATGTTTCGATAAAAACCAAACTGGTATTGGTCACCCTGCTCATAACCCTGGTAGTCTCGGTGTTTGTCGTTTTCGCCTTCATCTCCAACGGCAGGAACCAAGAACTGGTTTCGGAGCTGCTGAATATCGACTACCGCCGGCGCCTTGTAGGGGAGGTGGAGCTCGAGACCGCCAAACTCTGGCATGCCCTCACCGAAGCCAGCCTAACCCAGGAAGACTCTTCGGTGGAGGAAGCCCGGGAAGCATATACTGAGGCCCGGGAAAACCTTAAAACAATAGAAGAGCAATTCCAGTCCCATACCCTGGCAACCCTCGATTCGGTTTATACGGGAATCGACCGGTTTATGGATGCCGGGATGTCCATGGTGGAGGGCTATGCCCTCAGCCGAGCTGAGGGGCAGCTGCTATCTATGTCCTTTAATACCCAAGCCGACGGAGTCTTTCGGACCTTGGGGAGCCTGGGAAACGATCTGGATGCAAGCCACCAAGCGGCTCAGGAGGCCTTCCGGGCCCACCAACAGAACTATGAGGTATTACAGCTGATTCTATCGATAACCACCATCCTCCTGCTCGTGGTGGTTATGACCCTGATCACCATCAATCTTATCGGACCCATCACCGCAGCAAAAAACTCCTTCAAGGAGCTATCAACCACCGCGGGTGATCTGAGCCGGAGCATTTCCATCGCCAGCCGAGACGAGGTCGGGGAACTGGTCAAATGGTTCAACCTGTTCATCGGCAAGCTCAGGGGTATCCTCGTGGCGGTGACCGGCTTAGTGGGGCGAAATCACCGTCTTGGAAAAGGAATTACCCGGGTCTCCCGGGATGCCGCGGCCATCGTCGCCCGGGTGGTGGAGCATGCGGGGCATACGAAACAGGAGATGTCCCACCTGGATGGCGAGATAGAAAAGATTACCGGATCCATCCAGAGCATGAAGGAATCAGTCCTGGGCCTTTCCTCCCAGGTGGACGAACAAGCCAGTGCAATTCAGGAATCGACGGCATCCATTGAGCAGATTATGGCCTCGGTGAATAACATTGCCGCCATATCCGAGAACCGCACCGAAGGCCTATCCCAGCTGGTGATTCTCATCTCCCGGGGGAGCGAGAAGGTGAGTACCACCAATGCCCTAATCCAGGATATGGCAGCCAATGCCCAGACCATGCGTGACCTCATTCACATCATCAACTCTATTTCCCACCAGACAAACCTCCTGGCCATGAACGCCTCCATAGAGGCAGCCCATGCCGGGGACGCGGGCAGGGGATTTTCAGTAGTCGCCGAGGAAATCCGCAAACTTTCGGAAAGCACCCGGGAGAACGCCGACATGATAACCCTCTCTCTCAAAACCACCACCGAAAAACTCGAAGAGGCAACCACCGCAGGCCGGGAGAGCGAGGCTGCCCTGGTAACCATAGACCGGGAGGTCCAGGAGTTCTCCGACGCCCTTGGTGAGGTTAGTTCCGGTATGACAGAGCTTTCATCGGCGGGTACGGAAATCCTCCGTTCCATTGACATCCTCCGAGCCGCCTCCCAGGTGGTTCATGATAGAACCTCCCAGTTGAATACAAGTATCGCGGTCATCTCCGGTTCAGCGGAGAACCTTCAGCAGGTTTCGTCCAGGAGCCTGGAGATTACCCAAGGCCTCGCCGCCCAGGGTGATGAATTACATCAGGTCTCCCGCCGGGTGAGCGTCATCGGCCATCAAAACCGCTATAACAACCGCCTGTTGGAACTGGAGATCAACCGCTTCAATACCGGGGTCGATCCCGAATCACCGGATGATGATTCCTCCCCGGGCTTAGCCTGGTCAGATGCTCTCTCCCTGGGAATCCCCTCCATCGACAGCCAGTTGAGGCAGATCCTGGAAACACTAAACCTCTTCATGACAGGTCTCATGACCGACCAGGATACCCCAACCCTCGCCCCCCTGATTGACGATCTCCTGAGATCTCTGGAGTCCTATTTCGAGGATGAAGAGGCTCTCATGGCTGATACCGGCTACCCGGAACTTGGGGACCATAAGACCCTCCATAGTGCTTTTGGAGATCATTTCCGGACCCTCCGCCAAGACGCCCAAACCACTAACTACGGCACTTCATCCCTCATCGCCCTCCTGGAGCTGCTCATCGATTGGCTCACCGACCATGTGGCCAATGGGGATGCCGACTTTGGACGGTTCTACAGCCAATGGACCTCCGAGGGCGCAGGGGATTGAACCTTCGATAGCAGGTTTGACCATGTTCTGGAACTGAATCTCGCTATTGTTATAGAAGGCTGCCTGAATTATCCCGGGCTGTCCGTCAGGGATAACGTTCTACTTAATTCATTGTACCATTGTAAGTGCAGACACTTTGAGTCACAGAAACTCCTGAGGCTTACCTTCCTACTGTGGCTTATGCTTAATCCAGCTGAAGACTTCATTGCTCGCATTGTAAATTGGTGTGAAGACAGAGGGAAGGAGTATGTGCAGTCGGAGTTCGCTGATTTATTCCAATGTATCTCATGAAGCGGGTACGATACAAACTGTATTCTTCCCAGTGTAAATGGAAATCATAGTATTAAAAAAGAAAATAGTGACTCTAAATGTTCAATTTTATTTTTGTTAAGGTAACCTGCATCATGTTACAATTGACCATAAATCAAGAGTAGAACTTTGAAAATGCGATAGGATAGGAGGATATGCCATGAAATTGGATACCTATAAAGCATGGGTGGTGGGCACCTTCTTAATTTTCTTAATAGCTGGATGTGAGGCCATCCTCCCTCCTGAGGTGATAGATACCGAGACAGTTTTACTTGTGATTTCTACAAACCCAGAAAATGGGGGTATTATAGACGGTCTTCAACAGGATGGGATGTATAGTAAAGGTGATGTTGCGAGTATAAAAGCAATCCCATCGGAAGGATTTGTTTTTACTGGCTGGACTGGTGACTATGAAGGTGACAATAATCCCGCTAGTATTTCAATGGACGCAAATAAATCGGTGATCGCGGCTTTTAGTAGCATAGACGAGGCAGTGGTTGTGAATGAGGTGAGCGGCGGAACTGTGACTTATGGATTAAGCAACCTTTTTTCTGTAAATTTCTTTAAAAGCAGGGCGATCATTAGACTCGGGTAAGTACCGTTTTTCATTCTGCCATTGATCGTTCTGTTCGATCAGCATGGCCGCCGCAAGGCGAAGCAAACTATCGGCATTAGGGAATACGCCTACGACCTTTGTTCGCCTTTTTATTTCTTTCATTTGACGTTCAGCCAAATTTGAGGTTCGTAACTTCCTCCTGTGGTTTTCCGGGATATGAAATACGCTTAATCCCTCCCGGAGATTTTCATCAGCCCACTGGGCAAGACGGGGCTGGGTCTTCTCATACTTTTCTACCAGGCTCTGCAAGTACCTTTCGGCGTTCTGTTCATCTGGGGCATTGAAAACCTTGCGGATTTCCGCCGCTACCGCCGGGACATCGTCTTTCCTTGTCACGTAACCACGAGCATTTTGCTGCAAGTGAAATTGACACCGTTGCCACAAGATTCCAGGAAACACAGCATCGATAGCTGCTCGAAGACCCGCATGGTCATCACTGGTAATCATGGTCAGACCATGGAGCCCTCTACGAACCAGGCCTTCTAGAAACGATCGCCAATTTACCTCCGCTTCGCTATTGGCTACTTCTGTGCCCAAAATCTGACGTTTGCCTTCATAATCGACGCCTATGGCCATCAGTAGGGACTGTTTGACCACTTTCGAGCCTACACGCACTGATTCATATGTAGCGTCGAGCACGAGATACTGTATTTGTCCTACCGGCGAGGATCGCCAGGATGTTGCCTCTTCATCCAGCTCCTTCGCCAATCGACTTACCTGTGAGGAGCTCACCTCGGTGCCGCATAGGATTTCTACGATATCTGAAACCCGTCTAGTACTGACCCCTTTTACGTACATCTCGGCTATCGCAAGTTTTAAGGCTCGTTCACTCCGAATACCCTTTTCGATACAGCTGGGATAGAATTCCAGTCCGCGGACTTGAGGTATCTTGAGTAATACCTTCCCGGTAGCCAAAGCCAAGGTTTTGTTCTTAAACCCGTTGGCGTAGCCCATTCGATCTTCGGTCCGCTCATAGGGTTCGGCCTGAAGGGTTTTGGCTCGCTCAAGTTTCATTGCTTCGTTCACTACCTTTTCTATCACCTTAGAAAATTTACTGTCTTCCTTGGTGGCTAACATTTGGATCACTTGCTCTAAAAGTGTATACTCTGATTGGTAGGCCATCGGGCTCTCCTTATGGTTTGTTTCGTCACTTACCATTTGAGCCTGATCGGCCTGCTTTCTTCAACCTAATTTACAGAAAGAATTGTACACCAAC